>NZ_JBEXCS010000008.1:0-170860 GCF_040605395.1 Streptomyces sp. NPDC005648
GATTTGAACCTGCGACCCCTTGACCCCCAGTCAAGTGCGCTACCAAGCTGCGCCACGTCCCGGTGCGCCCGCGCGGCGAACCGCGCGATCACGCAGGTCAACCTTACCGTACGGGCGCCGGTGTGTGTGTCGGCCCGGCCGCGGGGCCGGCCCGGTGGGGTCCGGACCGGCCGTGCGGGTCAGCCGCGCGCGGCGGGGACGGCCGTTTCCGGCTCGGTGTGCGCCGGGTCGCCTGCCGCACGGGGGCCGGTGAGACGGCCGGCGCGGGCCGACGGCACCAGCAGCGCGGCCAGTGCGGCGGCCAGGCAGAGCACCGCCAGCAGGGCGAAGCCGTGGGTGTAGCCGGATTCGTACGGCAGGCCGGAGGGCTGGAGCCGGCCGGTGACCAGGACGCTGGTCACCGCGGCGCCGATGGAGCCGCCGATGGTGCGGATGTTGGCGTTCATACCGGTCGCGGCGCCGGTCTGGTCGGGCGGGACGCTGCCGACGATGAGGTTGGCCATGGAGGCGAAGGCCAGTCCGATGCCGAGGCCGAACAGACCCGAGACGACGGCGATCTGCCACTGCGCCGCGTGCCACAGGGCGAGGAGGCCGAGGGCGAGGGCGCCGAGCGCGGCACCGGTCGTCAGCAGTGTCTTCGCGCCGACCAGGGGCTCCAGGCGCCCGCTGAGGATGCCGGAGACGAACATCGCCACCAGCATCGGGAGCATCAGCAGCCCGGAGGCCGTGACACTGGCGCCGAACCCGTAGCCGGCGGAGCCCGGTGTCTGGACGAAGCCGGGGAGGAACGACCACAGCGCGTACATGCCGGCGCCGAACAGCAGGGCGGCGGTGTTGGTGGTCCACACGGCCGGCAGCCGCATCACCCGCAGGTCGATGAGCGGGGTGCGGGAGCGGGCCTCGGTGAACAGCCACAGGGCGAACAGGGCCCCGGCCACCGCGAACAGGCCGATGACCCGGCCCGAGCCCCAACCCCACTTGCCCGCCTGGCTCAGCGGCAGCAGCAGCGCCACCAGCCACGCCGACAGCAGCCCCGCACCGAGCCAACTCACCCTGCCCTCGGCCCTGTTGGAGGACTCGGGAACATAGCGCAGGGCGATCACGACGGTGGCCGCGACCACCGCGACCGGGATCCAGAACAGCCAGCGGTAGTCGAGCGCGGACACGATCGGTCCGGCCGCGACGATGCCGACGCCGCCGCCCGCGGCGATCACGGCGGACAGGTTGCTGATGCTGCCGGGGACCCGGGAGGGGTCGAACTCGTCCCGGATGACGCCGAAGGAGAGCGGGAAGAGCGCGCCGCCCGCGCCCTGCACGACCCTGGCGATGATCAGCACCCCTATGTTCGGGGCGAGTGCGGCGAGCAGACAGCCCGCCAGCACGACGAGCAGGACGGCGACCAGGGTGCGCTTCTTGCCGACCAGGTCGCCTACGCGACCGAGGATCGGGGTGAAGACGGAGGCGGACAGCAGATAGGCCGTCATCACCCAGGTCGCGGTGGACTGGGAGGTGTGCAGGGCGTGCTGGACGGTCGGCAGGGCCGGCGCGATCAGCGACTGCAGCATGGAGAACACACCGGCGCCGGTCGCGAGGACCGCGAAGGTGAGACGGGTGGACTTGCGGGGCATGAAAAGGCCTCTCCGAACGAACGGGGGTGCGGCCGAGGTTCTCGGGCCACGGTCGTACGGACCCGGTCCGCCTCCACGGGCGGCTCCGGGCACGCCGACGGCCGCGGTGAGCGGTCGCGGAAAGGTGCTGGGCAAGGTACGGGAAAGGTACTGAGGGCCGCGCACTGTTAAAGTGGAGGCACACCTCCACTGTAGCGGAGGTGCACCTCCGGTTCAACCCGTACCCGCCCCGGGAGGCAGCAGTGCCGGCTCAGCCGTTCCCCGTCCGCGAGATCGTGGCGTCCCGCCGACCCCACCGGAAGGACGCGGCGCGCAACTACGACGCCCTGATCGAGGCGGCCCGCGAGGCCTTCGCCGAGCACGGCGCCGACGCCTCGCTGGAGGACATCGCGCGCCGCGCGGGCGTGGGCATCGGCACGCTGTACCGGAACTTCCCGTCCCGCCGCGAGCTGTTCGAGAGCGTGTACGCGGAGGACGTCAACGAGCTCGTCCGGGTGGCCGAGGAGGTCGCCGGACTGGAGCCATGGACGGCGCTGACCGCCTGGCTGGACCGGTTTGCCGGCTACATGGTGACCAAGCGCGCCATCCGCGAGGCACTCGACGGCGAGTCCGAGATCTTCGACGCCTGCCGGGACTCGCTCTACACCGCCGGCGTCCCGCTGCTCGAGCGGGCACAGGAGGCGGGCGTGGCCCGCAAGGACATGGACATCGGCGATCTGCTGCGGCTGGTCTCGGGCGTCACCGGAACGGCCTTCGTCGACGACGCGCAGCGGGACCGGGTTCTGGGCATCGCACTGGACGGGGTGCGCACGGGGCGTCCGGCGAACTGACACCGGTGACCACCGGGAAGCCGACCCCGACACCGATCTAGCTTTTTCTTGCGTGACTCAAGTAACTTGGCCGGCATGTCCCTCCTGGCCCGGCCGGCACTGGCCACCTTCGCCGCCAAGACACTCCAGCGCATGACGCGACTCGCCGACCGGCGCTCCGGGGGACGCGGCTCGGCCGCCGCCTCGCACGCCCGATTCCCCGAATTCCCGCGCTCCGTCAGCGAGTTGACGATTCCCACGTCGATCGCCCCGGCCCGGGTCACGGTCTACCGGCCCACGGCCGGGGGGACGCCGCCCGTCCACGTCAACTTCCACGGCGGCGGCTACGTCATGACGCTCACGGAACTCGACGACCCCCTGTGCCGCTTCCTCGCCGCCGAGGCGGGGGTCGTCGTCCTCAACGTGGACTACGTCGTCGCACCCCAGCACCCCTTTCCGGCCCCGCCCCGGCAGGCGTACGACGTGGTCCGCTGGGTCGCCGAAAACGGTGCCGCGCACGGCTGGGACGGGAGCCGGCTGACCGTCGGCGGACAGAGCGCAGGCGGTGGTCTCGCGGCGGCCGTGGCGCGGCAGGCGCTGGAGGAGGGCGGGCCGCCGATCGCGCTCCAGGTGCTGCACTATCCGCCGCTGGATCTGGCGACCGGCATCAGGAACAAGCGGGCCGCGATCGCCAGGCCCTTGCTGCGCCCCTGGATGGGTGACGTCTTCGACACGTCGTACGTCCCCGACGTGCGGATGCGGACGGACCGGCTCGTCTCGCCCGCGCATCCGTCCGACACGGCCGACCTCCAGGGCATCGCGCCGGCTCTGGTGATCACCGCCGAGTACGACGTGCTCAAGGGGGAGGCGGTGGGGTACGCGGACCGGCTGCGGATGGCGGGGGCGCTGGTGGAGCACCATGACGTGGTGGGGGCGGACCACGGCTACGACGGCACGGACGACGAACGGGCCAGGCGCAGTTACGCCCTGATCGCCGGTCACGTCCGACGCGCCGTCGGCGACCGGGCGGCCGAGGCGGACGAAGCGTCGGACGCGTGAAGCACGGCACTCGTGGACGAGGCCGATGCCGTACCCCTCAGCCGCCGGCCGCCGACACCGCCTCCACGATCACGTCGGCGACCCGCGCGGGCTGTTCGACCAGAACCAGGTGCCCGGCGTCCGGCACGGTGACCATCCGGACGTGCGGGCAGGCCTCCAGGTCCCGTCGCTCGTCCTCCGCCAGCCCGATCTCGTCGTGGTCGCCGCGTACGACCCAGGACGGGACGGCGGCGACACACAGGCGTGGGACCAGCGAGGGATACCGGTCCAGGTACTCGTAGTAGCGGCGAACGATCCGGCGGCAGGTCGTGGCGTCGTTGTGGGCCATCACCGCGGAGAGAGTGTCGGCCCGGTGCGCGGGCATCTCGCGCTTCATCGCCCTCGGCAGCAGTTTGATCATGCCGGTCCAGACCGCGCGGCCGAGCAGCGGTACGCGCCCGACCGCGTTCATCGCCGCCAGGAACGTCGCCTCGTCCGCGCGTGAGAAGGTCGGCGACAGCAGCACCAGCGGGCCCTTGAACAGGCCGGCCGCGGCCATCTCGATGGCCACGTTCGCGCCGAGGCTGTGCCCCACCACCACATCGCAGCCGGTGTCGCCCGCGAAGCGCGCCAGCAGCTCCGCGTAGTGCTCCATGGTGACGTCCTCCGGGGCCGTCGTCCCGGCGAAGCCAGGCTGGGTGACCGCGGTCATGCCCACGGTCGCGAGTGCGGGTTCGGCCATCACGTCGGCGTAGAACTCCGTCGAGCACATGCCGCCGGGGATCATCAGCACCCGGTGCGACGCGTCGGCGGGGCCCGCGCGGCGGACGTCCCAGCGTTCGCTCATACCTTGAGCCTGCGCCCAGGGCGATCCTCCCGCATCCGCTGGGGTGCCCCGGCGGGGCGGCGGGTCGGCCCCGCGCCGAGGTCGCCGGCCTCGTCGGCCGGGGGCTGTCAGGCGGCCGGAGGCGTCCCGTGCGTGTGGAACGACTCGATGGTCTTCAGGCCCCAGGCCTGCCCCTTCTTCCGCTCCTCCTCGGTCCAGGTGATCAGCGGCCAGTCGGGCGCGAGCACAAGGCGGGTGAGCGGGTTGCACAGCTCGATCCTGTTGCCGCCGGGCTCGTAGACGTACAGGAAGAACGTCTGCTGGATGGCGTGCTTGTGCGGGCCCGTCTCGATGAACACCCCGCTGTCGACGGCGAGATCGGCCGCGCGCAGGATGTCCTCGCGGGTGTCGGTCGCGAAGGCGATGTGGTGCAGCCGGCCTGCCGCACCGGTCCAGTCCTCGGTGTAGACGACGTCGTACGACTTGTTCGTGTACGTCAGCCAACGCGCCGCGATCCGCCCGGAGTCGAGCCGGATCTGCTCGGTCGGGCGGGCCCCGAGCACCCGTTCCTGGAACTCCGCGTTGGCGAGCACGTCGGCGGCGAGGAAGTTGACGTGGTCCAGGCGGCGGACACCGACTCCCTTGTTGGGCTTGGCCTGTGGCTGGTTCTTCAGCGCCGGGCGCAGCTCCTCGGGGGCCCGGTAGTGCTCGCTCTCCCAGTACAGCGCGTGTTCATGGCCGTCCGGATCGGTCGTCAGGTACAGCTTCCCGAGGCCGGGTTCGTCCTCGGCCCACCTGCCGGTGCCGCCCGACTCCTCGATCGCCCTGATACGGCGGTGCAGTGCCTCCTCGCCGGAGGTGCGCAGGGCGAGCCGGCCGAGGCCTGGCTGTTCGCGTCCGGTGAGGACCAGGCTGTGGTGCTCGTAGTCGTCGAAGGTCCGCAGGTAGACGGTGCCGCCGTCGTGGCCGTTCACCGTGAGGCCCAGGTAGTCGGTGAAGAAGGCGACGCTGGCGTCCAGGTCGGGGGTGAAGAGCTGGGCGTGGCCGATGTGGGCGATGTCGCCGAGCGGCGGGGTCATCGTCGACCTCCTCGGGGTCGCGGGGGGATGGACACCGTCTCGGCGGCTCGGGGGAAGACGGCGCCGTCGAAGATCTTGCGGGCCGTGCGGACCACGGCGGTGCGGCGGGCGACGGGCAGGCCCTCGGGGGTGGCTCCCAGGCTGCTCTCCATGTCCAGGAAGCCGGTGGGGTGTTCGATGCGGATACGGTCGCCGACGGCGTCGGTCTCGGCCAGTTCCGCGCCCACGGCGCCCTCGATCCGCAGTCCGGCGGCCACTCCGGCCGCGCAGAGCACGCCGATGGAGGGGTGACAGCGGACCGGGATGAAGGTGCGGGTGGTGATCGCGCCGCCCTCCCGGGGCGGGGCGAGGAGGGTGAGCTTGGGCACGGTGGCGTCCGAGACATCACCGAGGCCCATCAACCTCCCTGCTTCCAGGCGGATTTCCCGCAGCCGGCCGGCGAGCGCGAGGTCCTCCTCCAGGTCTCCGGGCGTCTCGTACCCGGTGACGCCGAGGGCGGCGGCCTCGATCAGGACCGTGGGCATGCCGTTGTCGACGCAGGTGACGGACACTCCGTCGATCTCGTCACGGACATTGCCGGTGGGCAGCAACCGCCCTGCGCCGGGCGGGAATTCGAGGAGCACGGAGGCGGCCGTCCCGGGTACGCCGGAGATCTCGGCGTCTCCCGTGTACTCGACCCGCCCGCCCGGCGTGGGGAAGGTCGCCGTGGCGAGGTCGCCGCTGTTGACCATGCGGATGCGGACGGAGGTCCTCTCCTCCCCCGCCGGGACCAGCCCTCGTTCGACGGCGAACGGGCCGACGCCGGCGAGGAGGTTGCCGCAGTTCTGACGGTCACTCACCACCGGCCGGTCCACCACGACTTGGAGGAAGAGGTAGTCGACGTCGGCGTCCGGATCGGCGGAGGGCGAGACGACGGCCACCTTGCTGGTGAGCGGGTGGGCGCCGCCCAGGCCGTCGATCTGCCGCTCGTCCGGGCTGCCCATGACCCGCAGCAGCAGTTCGTCACGGGCGGCCGGATCGGCGGGCAGGTCCTCGGCCAGGAAGTAGGCGCCCTTGGAGGTGCCACCGCGCATCAGCAGACAGCGCACCTCCTCGTACCCGGTCACGACACCTCCCCCGGGTACGTGTCGTAACCGGTCACGACACTTCCCCGGTGTACTCCTCGTACGTCCGGTACTCGACGCCGAGGCGCTTGAGGGTGTCCCTCAACCCGTAGCGGTCCAGGCCGAGTTGGCCGTCGAGGAAGGCGGCGCGGGTGGCGGCCTCCTTGGCCTCGCGGGCCTCGGACCGCTCGGCCGTCTCCCGGGCGCGCTCGCGCGGGACGACCACGACACCGTCGTCGTCGGCGAGGATCACGTCGCCGGGGCGGATCACCTGGCCGTCGATGGCGATCGGCACATTGACCGAGCCGCCGGTGGCCTTCACCGTGCCCTGTGCGCAGACGGCCCGGGACCAGGCGGCGAAGCCCATGTCCCGCAGCTCCCGGGTGTCCCGGATGCCGGTGCCGAGGACGGCCCCGCGGACGCCCCGCCGCTGGAGAGCGGTCGCGAACAGTTCGCCGAACAGCCCGTCCGTGCACGGGGACGTGGTGGTGACGACCAGGATGTCGCCCTCCGCGCACTGCTCGACGGCCGCGTGGATCATGAGGTTGTCACCGGGCCAGCTGAGCACGGTGACGGCGGTGCCCGCGACCCGTACACCGTGCTGGACGGGCCGGATCTCCGGCCCCAGCAGGCCTGTTCGGCCCATCGCCTCGCTCACGGTGGCCACCCCGAAGCCGGCGAGCGCCTCGACGTCCCGCGGGTCCGCCTTCGGCGGGTCGGTGACGATGACGCCGCTCATGCCAGCTCCTTCGCGATCTGCGGGAACGGCCGCATGTACGCCTCGGCCAGGGTGGTGTGCGCCAGGCCCAGGTTCGGGCCGGCGTTCCGCCTGAGCTGGACGCCACGGCGTACGGCGAGGTCGCTGTAGTAGGCCCACAGGTGCTGCTGGGCGCCGAGGCACTCCATGGCCTTGCGCTTGGTGTCCCAGACCTCGGTGATGTCGAGGAGGACCTCCGGCCGGAAGCCGCTCATCTCGGGCTGGTGCGGCTCGAAGTAGAAGACCGGCGGGGCGCCGATGACGTCGCCCTCGGCCGGGTAGCCGATGGCCTGGGCGAGGATACGGGCCTGCAGGGCCATCCGGTTGGCGGCCGGGTGGTCGCCGTTGTACGGGTCCTCGGTGGGGTGGGTGAGCACCACGTCCGGCTGGACGTCCCGGTAGACAGCCACCAGCTGATCGGTCAGCTCGGCGCTCTCGAGCAGCGGGTAGTCGCCGGCGTCGAAGAAGCGGACCTCGGCGCCGAGGGTGGCGGCGGCGCGCTCGGCCTCGTCCCGGCGCATCGCCTTGATCTCGTCCAGCCGCCTGCCCTCGCGCCAGGCCTTGGCGGACTCGCCGCGCTCGCCGAAGGTGAGACAGGCGATGGTGACCTTCTCCCCGCGGGAGGCGGCCAGGGCGATGGCGCCGCCCGCCCGCCACACGAAGTCCCCGGCGTGCGCGGTGACGACGAGGGTGGAACGTGGGGTGGGGGCGGGCGCGTTGGCCTCGGTCATTGCTGCAATCTCCTCTGTGGACAGGTGGGCGCCCGCCTCGGGAGAACGGCTCTCGGCCGCGCGGCCTCAGTCGCGCAGCGCCTCGATGACGCTGGCGAGGTGGGCGCGGACGGCCGCCTCGGCCGCCTGCGGGTCCCTGGCCCTGATCGCCTCGATCATCGCCAGGTGCTCGTTCAGGGAGTGCTGCGGGCGCCCCGGCCTGAGCGCCAGCTGAAAGCGGTGACGCACCAGTTGGGCGTTGAGCCGCTCCAGCAGGTCCACTGCGGTGCGCTGGCCGGAGAACTCGCGCACCTTGGCGTGCAGTTCCTGGTTGAGCTCGGAGTAGGTCACCGGCTCACCGTCGGCCACGGCCTTGGTCATCGCCGTGCCCAGCTCCGTCAGTTCGGCGAGCTGCTCGTCACTGGCGGCGACGGCGGCCTTGGCCGCGCACAGCCCTTCGAGGACCATGCGGCACTCGGTGATGGCGACCGCCTCCTCGACGGTCACCACCCGCACCCGCGAGCCGCGGTTGCGGATCCGCTCGACGAGGCCCTGGGCCTCCAGATCGATGAGTGCCGCGCGGATGCTGGCCCGTGTCACACCGAACTGCTCGGCGAGCTCGTTCTCCACCAGCCGCTGCGCCGGTGCCATCTCGCCGTGCAGGATCGCCTGCCGCAGCTGCGCGAGCGCGTGCTGCTTGGCCTGCTCTCCGGTGCTCGGACGGGCTTCTGCCGGCATCGTCGCCCTCCCTGAGTCAGCGCCTGTCGAACCTAAATCCAGCCGGACAACATTGTCAACAATTTTGTCGGCCACGCCCGGGGAGCGCGACAGAACCGGGCCCGCTCCCGGAGGGACGCGTGCCCGGCGGCCGAGCGGAGACCGATCAGGCGGCCGGCGGCACCGGCAGGGGGTCCTCGGCATGGGCCACGAAATCGTCCACCAGCCGATGGAAGAGCGCCGCGAGCCGCTTCAGGTCCTCCCCCGACCAGTCGGCGAGGGCCACTTCCAGCCCCCGGCGACTCGCCTCACGGACCCGCTCGACCGCGCCCAGCCCGAGGTCGGTGATCTGGACGCGCTGGGCACGCCGGTCCTCGGGGTCGGCGATCCGGACGACATACCCGCCCTGCTCCAACTGCCGCAACTGGCGCGTGACATGGGAGGCCTCGACCGACAGCCGCACCGCGAGCACCCCCGGGCGCAGCGGCTCGCTCTCGGCGATGTGCCGCAGGATGGCGACGGCGGCCCGGTCCAGCGGCAGCGCGGCCAACGCCATCAGACGCTCGTGCTGCCGGGCCCGGCCGGCGAGATAGGTGACCCGGGTGAGGGCCTGCTCGATGTCGCTCACGTTCCCCGGGACGGACGCTGAGGCGGTTCGTTGCGCGGACATGTACTCGAGAGTAGGTCTACTTGCCTGACTTAAGCAATATGAAGATGCTTGCTTGACTTAAGTAACTCGAATGTGCTTGCCTAAGTCAAGCAAGCCGAACAGCAACCAGACCGGGGCCGCACCGAGCGGAGGCGGCCCCCGCGCGCCGGCTCCGTGGGGACGGGGAACGGCGCGGTCACCGGGTCCGGCCGCCGGGAAACTCCCCCACCCGGCGCCGGACCCGGTGACACCTCGCACGTCCGGTCGGGTCGGCGTCCCTCCCCTCACGAGGACCGCGGACCCGGCCCGGCACCACCTGTACCGACACTCCCCCAGCCAGAAAGCGAGCCTCCGATGGCCACCATGAAGTCCGTCAAGACCGGCGCCGTCAACCAGATCGACCTGGTGGACGTGGAGCGTCCGGTACCGGGGCCGAAGGACGTGCTGATGAAGATCCGGGCCTGTGGGATCTGCGGGACCGACACCTTCTTCCTGCACATCGGCGGTATGCCCGCCGGCGCCGACGGCTCCATGCGGTCGATTCCGCTGGGCCATGAGCCGGCCGGTGAGATCGTGGAGGTCGGCGCCGAGGTCGCCGGCCTGAAGGTGGGCGACCGGGTGGTCGTCAACCCGCAGGGCGTGCCGTCCGGGATCATCGGCTGCGGCGGCGAGCACGGCGCGATGAGCGAGTACCTGCTGCTGGAGGGCGCGGAGGTCGGCAGGACCGTCGCCGTCTTCCCGGACACCGTGCCCTTCGAGGTCGCCTCGCTGAACGAGCCGATGGCGGTCGCCCGGCACTGCGTCAACCGCTCCGGGGCGAGACCGTCCGACAAGGTGGTCGTCTTCGGCGCCGGGCCCATCGGACTGGGCGCCACCATCTGGCTGAAGCTGCGGGGCGTCGAGCACGTGGTCGTCGCCGACGTCATCCCCGAGCGGCTGGAGACCGCCCTGGCAGTGGGCGCCGACGCCGTCATCGACTCCGCCGCCGAGGACGTCACCTCGCGGCTGATCGAACTGCACGGCGAGGCGGCCAACGCCCTCGGGCAGCCGCGGGCGGGCACGGACGTCTACATCGACGCCGCCGGGGTCGCCGCGGTCTTCAACACGACCGTGGACTCGGCGAAGTGGGGGGCCAAGCTGGTCATGGTCGCCGTGCAGAAGAAGGGCGCGGACATCGACCTGGGCGGGATGCTGCGCAGCGAGCTGACGCTGATCGCCTCTCAGGGGTATCCGACCGAGATCTTCGAGGTGACGCCGGAACTGGTGGAGCATCACGAGCGGTTCGCGAAGCTGATCAGTCACCGGGTGCCCTTCGCCGAGGCCGAGCGGGCGTTCGAGCTGGCGATGACCCCGGGGGCGGCGGAGAAGGTCGTCGTCACGTTCGAGTAGGCACCGCTCTTATCGGTTGTCCGCGGCTTCGTCGTGGCCGGTCGCCCGGTTCCCCGCCCCCTGACCACGGGGGCGCGGGACGCGGCCGGCATCTACAGGAACCCCCACTTCCATGACTGAGCATCTGCTACGTCCGTCCCGGCGGCGCCCTCGTCCCGTCGACGCAGCTGTCGCCGCCGCCCTCTTCGCCTGTTCGTTCCCCGGCAGCCTGATCACCCTCCCCGGTCAGGACCTGGGGATTGCCTGGTGGCCCGGGGTGCTCCTGGCCGGGGTCTCGTGTCCGTCCCTGTTGTGGCGGCGCTCCCTGCCCCGCACCACCGTGGTCGTGACCCTCCTGTACGCCACCGCCGCCTCCGCCCTCGGCTATCTCCTCACCGTCCTGCTGCTCGGACCGCTCATGGTCGCGCTCTACTCGCTGGCCGCCGGGACCGGCCGCAGGACCGCCAACAGCTTCACGTTCGCCGGTATCGCGCTGCTCGTCGGCACGGGGCTGCTCACCGGGCCTCCCGGTGAGCCGTGGGTGCTCAAACTCCTCGGTCCCGCCGCCTGGTTGCTGCTGCCGACCTCGCTGGGCACGGTGACACGGCTGCGGGCCGCCTATCTGGAGGCCGTGCAGGCCCGTGCCGAGCACGCCGAGCGGACCCGGGAGGAGGAGACCCGGCGGCGGGTCGCGGAGGAGCGGATGCGGATCGCCCGGGATCTGCACGACGTCGTCGCGCATCACCTCGTACTCGCCAATCTCCAAGCCGGCGCGGTGGCACGGCAGTTGCCGGGGCGGCCGGAGGAGGCGGGGCGGATCGCCGCCGATCTGACCGGCACGACCTCGTCCGCGCTGCGTGAACTCAAGTCCACCGTCGGCCTGTTGCGGCGGACGGGCGACGCGGAGAAACCGTTGGAGCCCGCCCCCGGGCTGGCCCGGCTGCCCGAGCTGGCGGCCTCGTTCGAGAACGCGGGGCTCAAGGTCGTCGTCTCCAGCGAGGGCGAGGCCGGTCCCCTCTCCGCCGGTGCGGAGTTGACGGCGTACCGGATCGTGCAGGAAGCCCTCACCAACGTCACCAAGCACTCCGTCGCCCGTACGGCCGAGGTGCGGCTCGTCTACAGCCGGGATCGGCTGGCGGTGAGCGTCGTCGACGACGGCGGCGCGGAGCCCGCCGCCGCTCCCCCGGCCGGCGGCTACGGCGTGATCGGCATGCGCGAGCGGGCACGTTCCGCCGGCGGCGAGATCCGGGTCGGGCCCCGGCCCCAGGGCGGCTTCGAGGTCGTCACCGAGCTGCCCCTTCAGTCACCACTTGCTTAAGTCAATCAATTCCGTCTATGCTTGCGTAAGTCAAGCAACAACCCTTGTCCGGAGGCCCTGCCATGTCCGACGCCCTGACCCGACCCGCCGACGCGGGGACATCCGCTCCGCCGAAGCCCAACGCCGTGGTGGCGGTCCTGGCTCTGGCCGGCATCGTCGTCTCGCTGATGCAGACCCTGGTCATCCCGATCGTCCCGGAGCTGCCCACCCTGCTGCACGCCTCGGCCTCCAACACCGCCTGGGCCGTCACCGCCACCCTGCTCGCCGCCGCCGTGGCCACCCCGGTCGTGGGCCGGCTCGGCGACATGATCGGCAAGCGGCGGATGCTCCTGGTCAGCATCGTGCTGCTGGTCTCCGGCTCGGTCGTCGCCGCCCTCGCCGACTCCCTGGTGCCGATGATCATCGGCCGTACGCTGCAGGGTCTCGCGGCCGCCGTGGTCCCGCTGGGCATCAGCATCATGCGCGACGCGCTGCCCGCCGAGCGGCTGGCCGGCTCCACCGCGCTGATGAGCGCCTCGCTGGGGGTGGGCGGTGCGCTGGGTCTGCCGGCGGCCGCGTTCATCGCGGACCGCTGGGACTGGCACATCCTCTTCTGGACCTCGGCCGTGCTGGGTACCGTCGCCTTCGTGCTGGTGCTGCTGATCGTGCCCGAGTCCAAGGTGCGCACCGGTGGCCGCTTCGACCTGGTCGGCTCGCTCGGTCTGTCCGCCGGTCTGGTCTCCCTGCTGCTGGCCGTCTCCAAGGGCGCCGACTGGGGCTGGACCTCCGGCACCACCCTTGGGCTGGGCGCCGCCGCGGTCGTGATCCTGCTGGGCTGGGGCTTCTGGGAGCTGAAGGCCAAGCATCCGCTGGTCGACCTCCGTACGACCGCCAAGCCGCAGGTCCTCTTCACCAACCTCGCCTCGGTCGCCCTCGGCTTCTCGATGTTCGCGATGTCCCTGGTGCTGCCGCAGCTCCTCCAGCTGCCCACCCAGACCGGCTACGGCCTCGGCAAGTCCATGCTCACCGTCGGCCTGGTGCTCGCCCCGCAGGGCCTGGTCATGATGGTCATGTCCGCCGTCTCGGCCAAGGTCACCCAGGCCAAGGGCCCGAAGGTCACCCTGATGATCGGCGCCCTGATCGTGGCCTCCGGCTACGCGCTCAACATCGTCCTGATGAGCGAGGTCTGGCATCTCATCCTGGTCTCCTGCATCATCGGCGCGGGCATCGGCTTCACCTACGGCGCGCTGCCCGCCCTGATCATGGGTGCGGTCGACCCGTCCCAGACCGGTGCCGCCAACAGCCTCAACACCCTGATGCGCTCCCTCGGCACCAGCTTCGCCAGCGCCCTCGCCGGTGTGATCCTGGCCCAGATGACCACCGACTTCGGCGGGCACGCGCTGCCCTCGGAGAACGGCTTCAAGGTCGTCATGGCCATCGGCGCCGGAGCCGCCCTGCTGGCCTTCGTGGTCGCCTCCTTCATCCCGCGCCGGAAGACGGCGACCCCGGTGGCGCAGGACGACGCGCCGGAGCAGGTGGAGGCCGCCTCCGCGAAGGTGTGAGCCGACCGCCCGGCAGACGGCCGTCGTTCCGCGCGAGCGGGGCGACGGCCGTCTCGCGTTCGCCGCTACGGCACCCCCGGCCGGCCTCGCCCCCGCGGCGCCCTCAGCCGGCCGGGAACTCCGGCGCCCCGCCCTCGTAGGCGGCCCGCAGCACAGCGAGCGCGCCGTCCACCGTGACCGCGCGGGGGTTGGTGGCGGCCTGGCCCGCCGTCTGTGCCGCCGCGACCGCCAAGTCGGCCTCCTTCAGGCCGAGTTCGGCCAGGGAGCGCGGGGCGCCGAGGCGGGTGGCGAGCTCCCGCAGGGCGTGCGGGGCGTCGTGCGTGTCCAGGGCGCGGGCCACCGCGGCGGCCGCGTCCGGGGCGGCGGGGGCGTTGTAGGCGAGGGCGTAGGGCAGCACCACGGTGTGGGTCTCGGCGTGCGGGAGGCCGAAGGTGCCGCCGAGGACGTGGCACAGCTTGTGGTGCAGCCCCATGGTGGTGGCGCCCAGGCAGGAGCCGCACAGCCAGGCCCCGTAGAGCGCACGGCCGCGTGCCTCCAGGGAGTCCGGTTCGTCGGCCACGGCGGGGAGGGCGGCCGCCATGGCGCGCACGCCTTCCTGCGCCATCAGGGCGATCAGGGGCGTGGTGTCGGGGGCGTAGAGGGCCTCCACCGCGTGGGCGATCGCGTTGATACCGCTGGTCACCGACAGCGGCACGGGGAGGGAGAGGGTCAGCTCGGGGTCGTAGACGACACTGCGCGGGAGGACGACGGGGTCGCGGCCGGTGCGCTTCTCGCCGCCTTCCGTCAGGCCCCAGACCGGGGTCATCTCCGAGCCGGAGTAGGTCGAGGGCACGGCGATCAGCGGCAGGCCGGTGCGCAGGGCCATGGCCTTGCCGAGGCCGACCGAGGAGCCGCCGCCGACCGCGACCACGCCGTCGGCGCCGGCCGCGCGGACCGCCTCGACGGCCCGGTCGGCGACCTCGACGGGGACGTGCATCGTGGCGCCGTCGTGCAGACCGACGCACGCCTGGCCGAGGGAGTCGGCGACCGCCCGTG
The DNA here is from genome assembly GCF_040605395.1 of Streptomyces sp. NPDC005648. NCBI lineage: Bacteria > Bacillati > Actinomycetota > Actinomycetes > Kitasatosporales > Streptomycetaceae > Streptomyces > Streptomyces sp. NPDC005648. The sequence goes on from NZ_JBEXCS010000008.1 coordinate 14,579, forward strand.
CGGTGGCCGTGCCGCGGCTGCCGCAGACGACCAGCAGCCGGCGCAGGCCGAGTCCGGCGGCCTCACCTGCCGTCGCGTTGGTGGCGGCACCGGGCCGGAAGACGACCCGCTGGGGCCGGGACTCGTGGGTGAAGTCGAGGATGTCCTTCACGATCGCTCCAGTACGAGGTCGAAGCGGGCGTGCCGGAAGGGGTTCGGGACGCCGAACTCCCGTGCCAGGGACGGGTCGTCGGTCGTGTCGAAGTCCTGCACCAGACTCGGCTTGACGGCGAACACCGCGTCCGAGCCGAGGTAGTCGCTGCCCGCGACGAAGATGTGCGTGGTGACCGGCACATGCCCCTGTGCCGTGGCGATGAAGTGGATGTGCGCCGGACGGTACGGGTGCCGGCCCGTGGCCTCGAGCAGCTCCCCCACCGGGCCGTCCGTCGGAATCGGGTACGGACTCGGCACACAGGTCCGGAACCAGAAGCGGCCCTCGGCGTCCGCGGTGAACAGTCCCCGGCCGTTGCCCGGCGGCTGCACGTCGGGGCGCTGGACGTCGTAGAAGCCGTTGCCGTCCGCCTGCCAGACGTCGACCACCGCGCCGGGCAGGGGAGTTCCGTCCCCCGACCGGATACGGCCGCTGACCACGCAGGGCTCGCCGCCGCCCACGAGGTCGATGTCCGCGCCGAGTTCACGGACCGGGGACTCGGTCATGTGGAAGGGGCCGAGGACGGTCGACTCGGTGGCGCCCGGGGCGCGGTCGCCGTTGATGGTCTCGACGAGCATCGACAGGCCGAGCACGTCCGAGAGGAGGATGAACTCCTGCCGGGTGTCCGTGCACTTCTGGCCGGTCGCGGTCAGGAAGCCGATCGCCCGCTCCCACTCCGCCTGGCTCAGCCGCGTCTCGCGGGCGAAGGCGTGCAGATGCCGGATCAGGCCGCTCAGCAGCTCGCGCAGACGCGGGTCCGCGGTGCCCGCGAGACTGTTCACCGCCTCGTCCGTGACGGTCGTCCCGATGGCGTCGGTCGTCATCCCGGCTTCCTCCCTGGTACGGCCCCCGGGCACACCCGGGGACACTCGTGCGGCCCCCTCTCCCACGGTAGTCGCCCCCACCCGGCCGACCTGCGCGAACCCGGTCGCGGACGGGGTGCCGCCCTGCCGGGCGGGGTGGCAGACCGCCGTCCCCCGAGGACGCGGCCGCCGCTACTTGATGATCGCGTTGGCCACCACCACGACCACGCCGAGCAGCGCGTCCACCGCGCCGGTCAGGGTGGCGAACGGCCAGGAGCGGTGGGACCAGCGGGCCGTGACCACGCCGAGGGCGAACAGCAGGGCGATGTTGAGGACGAACGCCGCGTACTCGACCCCGTTCGCGGCCCACCAGCCCCAGCCCGCCCCGGCGAGCAGCAGCACCGTCGGCAGGGCCGCCGTGACCAGGGGCCACTCCTCGGAGAGGATGCGCACGGCGTCCCAGCGGCGGTGCGGCTCGCGTTCGGCGATGTAGTGCGCGTAGCCGTGGGCGAGGGCCGAGGCCAGCGCGGTCACCAGCAGCCAGAGGGCGTCGTAGCGGCGGCTGGCGCGGGTGGTGTGGCCGTACTGGGTGAGGGCGGCGACCATGGAGCAGGCGAGTACGGCGCCGTAGACACCGCCGAAGAGGACGGACTCGCGGGTGTCGTGCTGTCGCCGTGGCTCGGGGGCGGCCGTGGTGGTCTGCGCCATGCCCTCCACGATCACCCGCCGCCGCCCGGCCCGCCAGTCGCGACGAAGTGTCCTCCCACCAGGGCGGATACCGCACACAGTGTCGGCGGACGGGCCCAAGGAGGGCTCGTTAGGGTCGCCGTATGACCCACAGCTTCGTAGTGAACGTCCCCGACGCCGAGCTCGCGCCCGAGCCCCTCGATCCGGAGCGGATCGTCTCCGGGGCGCCCGAGGTGACCGGGAAGGTCGTGTGGGAGTCCGCGGACGGGAAGCAGCTCCGCGGGATCTGGCAGATCACCCCGGGCGTGGTCACCGACACCGAGGCGGACGAGCTGTTCGTGGTGATCAGCGGGTCGGCCACGATCGAGGTCGAGGGCGGGCCGACACTGACGGTGGGTCCCGGCGACATGGCGGTGCTCCGCGAGGGCGACCGCACGACCTGGACCGTGCACGAGACGCTCCGGAAGGCGTACGCCATCAGTCTGTGACGAGCGGGGACGTGGTTCCCCTGATCTCCAGCTGGGGTGTCACCAGGCTCAGCCGGCCCTCTCCCCCGGGCCTCTCGAAGCGGTCCAGGAGACACCGGGCGGCGCGGCGGCCGACCTCGTGGCCGGCGCCGTCGACCGTGGTGAGCCAGACGTGCCGCAGCCGGGAGATGCTGGTGTTGTCGTAGCCGACCAGGGACAGGTCGTGCGGGACCCGCAGGCCCAGCTCCTCGGCGGCCGAGAGCGCGCCCACCGAGGCGATGTCGTTGACGGCGAAGACGGCGGTGGGCCGGTCCGGGCGGCTGAGCAGCCGGACGGTGGTGCGGTAGCCGCCCTCCTCCGTCATGTCGCTGGGCTCGACCGACGCCCGGTCGGCGAGGCCGTGGGCGCGCATCGTCGCCTCGAAGCTCCGCCGGCGCAGCTCACCGACGGCGCCGTACCCCGCGATGTGCGCGATGCGCCGGTGACCGAGGCCGATCAGGTGCTCGGTGACCAGCCGCGCGCCCCGCTCGTCGTCGCCCGCCACGACGTCCACGCCGCCCGGGGCGGGTTCGCGGGCACCCGCGACCACGACGGGGACGCGGGCGGCCGCCGCGCCCAGGGCCGCCGGGTCGGGCAGGGTGCCGACGACGACCAGACCGTCCACCCGCAGGTCGAGGAGCGGGTCGGCGGGGTCCTGGCCGGTGCGGCGGTTGAGGCGGGCATCGGCCAGCAGCATCCGCAGGCCGTTGTCGTGCAGGAGTGAGTTGAGGCCGTCGAGCAGGTCCACGAACCAGGGGTTGCGCAGGTCGTTCAGGAGCACGCCGACGGTGCGGGTGCGCTGTTCGCTGAGGCTGCGCGCGGCGGCGTTGGGCCGGTAGCCCAGCTCCCGCACCGCCCGCAGCACCGCCTCCCGCTTCTCGGGCCGCACCTGCTCGGAGCCGCGCAGCACGAGCGAGACCAGCGACTTGGAGACCCCGGCCAGCTCGGCCACGTCGCGGATCGTCGGCGGTTTCATGTCGTGGACCGTTCCATGCACTGGTGTGGCTTGTCAAAGGGCCGGATGAGGGTCGGTGAGGGTTGACAACAGCCAAAGCTCCCCCTCAGTGTGACCTGGACAGATTATGGACCGGTCCAAAGAGGTGCTGTCATGGTGGATTCGCTCGGTGTCGCCGTCGTCGGGTTCGGCTGGATGGGCCGGGTGCACACCCAGGCGTACGCCCGCGTGCTGCACCACTATCCGCGGCTGGGCCTGCGCCCCGAGCTGGTCGTGGTCGCCGAGGAGGTACCCGGTCGGGCGGAGGAGGCCGCGGCGCAGTTCGGCTTCGCCTCGACGACCCGGGACTGGCGGGACGTGGTGAAGGACCCGCGTGTCCAGGCCGTCTCCATCACCGCCCCGAACTTCCTGCACCGCGAGATCGGCGTGGCGATGGCGGAGGCCGGCAAGCACATCTGGATCGAGAAGCCGGTCGGCCTCGGCGTGGCGGACGCCCGGGCGGTGGCCGACGCGGTCGCGGGGGCGGGCGTGCAGGGCGCGGTCGGTTTCAACTACCGCAACGCGCCCGCCGTCGAGGCCGCCCGCTCCCTGATCCGCGGCGGCGAGATCGGCACGGTCACCCATGTCCGGGTCCGTCTCTTCAGCGACTACGCCGCCCATCCCGAGGGTGCGCTGACCTGGCGGTACGAGAAGGAGCGCGGTGGCAGCGGGGTCCTGGGCGACCTCGCCTCGCACGGGGCCGACCTCGCCCGCCATCTGCTCGGCGACATCGAGTCGCTGACCGCCGACACCGCCGTCTTCATCCCGCGGCGGGCCCGCCCGACCGGCGCCACCGCGGGCCACACCCGCGCCACGGGCGGCGAGCTGGGCCCGGTGGAGAACGAGGACTACGTCAGCTGTCTGCTGCGCTTCGCCTCCGGTGCCCGCGGTGTCCTGGAGGCGTGCCGGGTCTCGGTCGGCGAGCAGAACAACTACGGCTTCGAGGTGCACGGCACCAAGGGCGCGGTGTTCTGGGACTTCCGCCGGATGAACGAGCTGGGCGTCAGCCGCGGCACCACCTATCAGGACCAGCCCGTCAGCACGGTCTACGTCGGCCCGGGCGACGGCGAGTTCGGCGCGTTCCAGCCGGGCGCGGCCAACGCCATGGGCATGGACGACCTGAAGGTGATCGAGGCCCACCGCTTCCTGCGCTCGATCGCGGAGGGCCGATCGCACGGGGCCACGCTCCCGGACGCCGTGCACAGTGCCGCCGCGCTGGAGGCGATGGCGAGCTCGGCGGAGAGCGGCTCCTGGGTCAGCGTCCGGTCATAGCGGCCAGCGCCTCCACGCCCTTGGCCAGGGCGTCGACGACGGACCGGGGCGGATCGTCCGGGAGGCCGGGTGCCCACCGTGTCCGCCGGGTCCTGGCGGTGAGCGGGAGTTCCAGCTGGACGCCCCCGCCGCGGGTCAGGTTCACCGGGTTCCTGGGGTGCAGCCCGCGCAGCGACACCGGGATCTCGTCGAGGTCCGTGACCGCCTCGAACTCCGGCCGCAGGACGTCGAGTTCGGCGGCGACGAGGTGTGCCGCCCGGCGGTTGCCGCCGCCGAGGAAGACCGAGCTCGGTGCCGTGGGCCGCATATGGCCGTGCAGGGAGACCACCACCGTCACCTGCGTCAGGAACTCCCGCAGCAGCGCGCAGTGTTCCACCGCCATGCGCGGCGAGGGGATGTGCACCGGTCGCACCACTCCCGGCTGGGTGAAGACCAGGCTGGTGGCGTCGCACGACTCGCCCACCGACCGGGCGAGTTCGGCGGTGCCGCCCTCGTTGCTGCCGTGCAGCGCGAGGAGTCCGGCGGCGCCGCCCGGGGTCAGGGTGGCCAGCAGTCGTACGCCCTCGATCTCGACCTCTTCGGTCCTCGTCGTCACTGCCTTCCTCTCAACTCGTCGCCTGCGGCGGCATGTTGTAGGGGGTGACCACCTGGATCGCGGACGGCAGCGTGGGCCCCGCGGGCGGCAGGGCGCCGTGGGCGCGCATCACGTTGTGGCAGGCCTCGCGCATGTCCTGGCGCAGGTCGTGGTGGAGCACGGCGGAGAGCCGGTGCTCGCGCAGCAGACGGGTGTTGTCGTGGTCGAGGTCGTGCGCCACGAACACCGCGCACTCGCGGCCGAGGTCGGCGAAGGCCCGCAGGGTGGCGATGTTGCCGCCGCCGATGGAGTAGACGGCGCGGATGTCCCGGTCGCGTTCGAGAGCGGCGCGGACGAGGTCGTACTGGGTGGCGTCCAGGCCCTGGCCCTCGGCGATCTCGACCAGCGTGCGGTCGGGGTGGTGGGTGCGCATGGCGCTGCGGAAGCCCATCTCGCGCTCCTCCTCGTTGCGGAAGAAACCGCTGCTGAGGCTGGTGAGCACATTGCCGGGGCGGTCGCCCAGCCACTGGCCCGTCAGATAGGCGGCGGTCGCTCCGGCGGCGCGGTTGTCGATGCCGACGTAGGCGAGCCGGGCGGTGGCCGGCAGGTCGGTGACCAGGGTGACCACGGGGATGCCGGCGTCGGCGAGGCGGGCGACGGCGTCGGTGATCTCGGGGACGTCCGGGGCCTTGAGGATGACCCCCTGGGAGCCGCGCCGGGCGATCCGGTCCAGGATCCGGGTCAGCTCCGCGACCGGGCCGGTCTCGCGGAAGTGGAAGCGGGAGCGGACCACGGCCGGGTGCAGGGACGGCAGCTCGGCCTCCAGGGCGGCACGGACGGCCGTGGAGAACCGCTCGGGCGTCTGCATCACTATGTCGATCATGAAGGTGCGGCCGAGCAGCCGCACCTGGGTGCGCTGGCGGTCGAGATCGGCTATGGCCTGCTCGACCTCCCGCGCGGTGCTCTCGCGGACACCGCCCCTGCCGTTCAGGACCCGGTCCACGGTGGCCTCGCTCAACCCGGCCTGACGGGCGATCTCCCGGATCGGGAACGGGTGACCCATTCGATGGCTCCTTGAGGGGTTTTTGATGGCCGCGTGCCGGTTGTTCGACGGGTTTGCACTGACAAGAATGGCAGCGCTGAGTCGCCCCTGTCACCGAGAGGACCTCGATGTCCTTCACCGCCGTGCAACACCGTGTCTGGCTGTCCGAGCAGGACTGCGACCTCGACTCGTTCCGCGCGCTCGTCGAGCGGACGGCCGACCTCTCCGACTACCCCCACGCCCTGGCGGTGGAGCGGAACGTCCTGGTGTACGACGCCGAGCGGGTCCTTGCCGCACGGCGCCGGGAGGTCCAGGAGGAGCTGGTCAGAGCCCTCACCGAGGGGCCGGGTGTGGTGGTGTTCCGGGGCGCGTTCCCCGATCACGCGGTCGTCGACCGGGCCACCGAGGTGTTCGACTCGCTGATCCGCGAGCAGTACGCGGCGGGCACGACGGCCGGCGACCACTTCGCCAAGCCGGGCGCCAACGAGCGGGTGTGGAACGCGCTGGAGAAGGCGGCCCTCTACGACCCCGCGGCCTTCGCCGACTACTACGCCAACCCCGTCCTCGCCCTGGTCTGCGAGGCCTGGCTGGGCCCTGGCTACCAGGTGACGTCCCAGGTCAACGTGGTCAACCCGGGCGGCCTCGCGCAGACCGCGCACCGCGACTACCACCTGGGCTTCCTCTCGGACGAGGCCGCCTCGGCCTATCCGGCGCACGTCCACCGCCTGTCCCCCGTGCTCACCCTGCAGGGCGCCGTCGCGCACTGCGACATGCCGGTGGAGTCGGGGCCGACGCTGTACCTGCCGTTCTCGCAGTCGTACGAGCCGGGCTATCTGGCATGGCGGCGGCCGGAGTTCCAGGCGTACTTCAAGGAGCACCACGTCCAGCTGCCGCTGGCCAAGGGGGACGCCGCGTTCTTCAACCCGGCGCTGTTCCACGCGGCCGGCACCAACCGCACCCCGGACGTGCGGCGCATGGCCAACCTGCTCCAGGTGTCCTCGGCCTTCGGGCGCGCGATGGAGACCGTGGACCGGGAGGCCGTGGCCAACGCCGTCTACCCGGTGCTGCTGCGCCGCAAGGCGGAGGGGGCCGCGCCGGAGTGGCTGGAGAACGTGATCGCCGCGAGCGCCGAGGGCTATCCCTTCCCCACCAACCTCGACAGCGACCCGCCCGTCGACGGTCTGGCCCCGCCCTCGCAGGCGGACCTCGTACGGGAGGCGCTCGCCGAGAGCCGGCCCGCGCGGATCCTGCGGGACCAACTGCGCGTGGCCGGTGAACGGCGCGCGAGCTGAAAGGGCGACGGAGATCCATGGGACTGCTCGACGACAAGGTCGTCCTCGTCAACGGCGGCAGCCAGGGCGTGGGCGCCGCGATCGCGCGGGCGGCCGTCCGGGAGGGGGCGGTCGTGGCCGTCACCGGCCGGCGGCCGGAGCCCGGCGAGGCACTGGTGGGCGAGCTGTCCGCGGCCGGCGGCAAGGCGATGTTCATCCGGGCCGACCTCTCGGACGCCCGGCAGGCGACGCACGCGGTGGGCGACGTGGTCGCCGCGTACGGGCGGGTGGACTGCCTGGTCAACTCGGCGGGGCTGACCTCCCGGGGCACGCTGCTCGACACCACGCCCGAACTGTTCGACCAGCACATCGCCATCAACCTCAAGGCGCCGTTCTTCGCGATGCAGGCCGCCGTCGCGGACATGGTGGGCCGCGGGGCCCCCGGCACGATCGTCAACATCATCACCAGCTCGGCGCACGGCGGACAGCCCTTCCTGGCCCCGTACGTCGCCGCCAAGGCGGGCCTGATCGGCCTGACCCGCAACGCCGCCCACGCCCACCGCTGGGACCGGGTCCGCATCAACGGCCTGAACATCGGCTGGACGGCGACCGAGGGCGAGGACGCCACGCAGAGGACCTTCCACGACGCGGGGGACGACTGGCGCGAGGAGGCCGCGGCCAGGCTGCCGATGGGCAAGCTGGGCCAGCCGGACGAGATCGCCGACTTCGTGGTCTTCCTGCTCTCGGACCGGTCGGGCGTGGTGACCGGATCGGTGATCGACTGGGACCAGAACGTCCTCGGCGGACTCGACTGACACGCCCCTCCCCATCCCCCAGAAATCCCCTCCCCGCTCCCCCTCCCCTCTCCCTCTCCGCTCACCCGTACCACCTTCAAGGAGCTGCACCCCCATGCGTATCGGAATCCTCGGCCTCGGCCGTATCGGCGCCTTCCACGCCGAGACCCTGTCCGGGCTCGACGTGGTCGAGTCCCTGGTCCTCACCGACCCCTTCGCGGACGCCGCCAAGAGTGCCGCGGAGCGGTTCGGCGGCGAGGTCGTGGACTCGCCCGAAGCCCTGCTGGCCGCCGGCGTGGACGGCATCGTCGTCGCGGCCGCGACGGACGCCCACCCCGGGCTGATCCTGGCCGGCGTGGAGGCCGGCATCCCCGTCTTCTGCGAGAAGCCGGTCGCCCGGACGATGGCCGAGGGCGTCCAGGTCCTCAAGGCGGTCGAGGGCAGCGACGTGCCGATCCAGATCGGCTACAACCGCCGTTTCGACACCGGTTTCGTGAACGCCCGCGCCGCCGTGCGGAGCGGTGAGCTGGGCAAGCTGCACACCGTGCGGTCGACCACGCTGGACCCGGCGCCCCCGCCGGCCGCGTACATCGCCGCGTCGGGCGGTATCTTCCGCGACTGCTCCGTCCACGACTTCGACATCATCCGCTGGGTGACCGGCCGCGAGGTCGTCGAGGTGTACGCCGTCGGCGGCAACCGCGGCGCCGAGTACATCAAGGAGGCCGGTGACGCCGACACCACCGGCGCGATCCTCACCCTGGACGACGGCACCATCGCGGTGGTCTCCAACTCCCGCCACAACGCCCGGGGTTACGACGTCCGTATGGAGATCCACGGCTTCCAGGACTCCATCGCGGTGGGCCTGGAGGACAAGCTCCCGCTGCGCTCGGTCGAGCCCGGCGTGACCTTCCCCGCGGGCACCCCGCACGACTTCTTCATGGACCGCTTCACCGCGGCCTACCGCGCCGAACTCACCGCGTTCACCGAGGTCGTCGCCGGCACCCGCCCCTCCCCCTGCACGGTCGCCGACGCGCTGGAGGCCGGCTGGATCGCCGACGCCTGCACGCTGTCGCTGCACGAGCACCGCCCGGTGACCATCGCCGAGGTCCGCACCGTCTGACCGGCGGTCCACCGCTGCCGTGTTCCGGGCGCCGGACGGCCTCCGCGCCCGGAACACGAGTGTGCGAACCATCACGTCACTCCCGTCGGTCCACCCCGGGGAGATCTCTTCGTACGACGATGAGATCGCGCCAGACCCGAACAACCGACCGAGGAGCGACCTCATGGCCGTAGACCATCCGTCCGGGATCGACGAAATCCCCGAACCTTCCTCCAGCCGACGGGAGTTACTCCCCCGGACCGTCGTCGTCATCGGCGCCGGGCCGAGCGGTCTGGCCGCCGCCCGCGAGCTGGAGCGTGCCGGGCACCGGGTCACCGTCCTGGAGGAACAGGACGCCGTGGCCGGGAAGTGCCGGAGCGTGGACGTCGACGGCCGGGCCTACGACCTGGGCGGACACATCTGCACCAACCAGTACGTGCGGACGGCGGAGTTGGTGACCGAGCTGGACGTGGAGACCGAGCGGACGAGCCGTTACCGCGTCATCGACGCGGCGGGCGCCACCGCGAGCCGCCAGGCCATGGCGTTCCTGCGTGACACGGAGGCGTTCGGCCGCTACCGGGCGCTGCGCGAACGGGAGTTCCCGCGTATCGCCGAGCCCGGCCTCGCGCACTCGGCGCGGGCGCTGTCCGCTCCCGTCGGACGGTGGCTCGCCGACCACGGGCTCGAGTCGATGGCGGACTCCTTCGGCACCGGCTGGACGGCGGCCGGATACGGGCATCTCGACGACGGCGTCCCGGCGCTCTACTTCGTCAAGTACGCCGAGATGACGGGCCTGTTGACCCCCGGGTCCGGACTGCTGGGCCACGAGGGCGCGTTCACGGTCGTGGGCGGGTTCGGGGCACTGTGGGGCCGGGTCGCCGACGAGCTGAAGGACGTGCGGTGCGCGGTCCGGGTGACGTCGGTGGAGCGGCGGCCGGACGGGGTGCGGGTGCACACGGACTCCGGGCCGGTGGAGGCGGACGACCTGGTGCTGGCGGTGCCGCTGGACCGTGTCCTGGCGGTCCTGGACGCCACCGAGGAGGAGCGCGACCTGGCCGCCCGGATCCGCACCCACGCGTACCACACCACCCTCGCCACCGCGCCCGGCCTCCCGGCGGACGCCTTCTACTTCCTCGCCGCGCACACCGCGAGCCGCGCGTCGAGGGGCCACTGCGTCTCGTACCACCACCGCTACCCGGACACCGAGGTGCGGACCTTCTACTCCTACGGCCGCCCCGAGGACGTGAGCACCCTCCTGGCCGATGACGTCGCGGGGCTCGGCGGTCGCCTGGCGGAGGTGCATCTGGAGCGCGCGTGGGCGTTCATGCCGCACTTCGCCGGCGCGGACCTCGCCGCCGGGGCGCTGGAGCGGCTGGACGCGCTGCAGGGCCACAACCACACCTACCATGTCGGCGGCCTGCCCGCCTTCGAGCTGATCGAGTGCGCGGTCGCCCACGCGCAGGACCTGGCCCGCCGACACTTCCCGACGCCGGGCGGCACACTGACCTCGTAGTGACGGATCAAGGAGGAACGGAAGTCATGAGCGAACCGGTCCGGGAGCCTTTGCGCATCGGAGTACTGGGAGCAGCACGGATCACACAGGCCGCCCTCGTCGACCCGGCCCGGACGACCGGGCACCGCATCGTCGCGGTGGCCGCCCGCGACCGGTCCCGCGCCGAGGCGTTCGCCGCCGAGCACGGTGTGGAGCGGGTGGTGGACTCCTACGCGGCGCTGCTCGCCGATCCCGAGGTCGAGGCCGTGTACAACCCCCTCGCCAACGGCCTGCACGGGCCGTGGAACCTCGCGGCCCTCGCGGCCGGCAAGCACGTCCTGTCGGAGAAGCCGTCGGCGAGCAACGCCGAGGAGGCGACCGAGGTCCGGGAGGCCGCGGCCAAGTCCGGCACGGTCTTCATGGAGGCTTTCCACTACCTGTTCCACCCGGTCACCCGACGCCTGCACGAGCTGCTGGAGAGCGGTGAACTGGGCGAGCTGCGGCGGGTGGAGACACTGGTCGCCATCGAGGCACCGGAGGACACCGACCCGCGCTGGTCCCTGCCGCTCGCCGGCGGCGCGGTGATGGACCTGGGCTGCTACAGCCTGCACGCGGTGCGGATGCTGGCCCCCTGGGCGGGCGGCGCCCCTCGGCTCGTCTCGGCGCGGGGCGGCGAGCGTGCCACCTCTCCCGGCGTGGACGAATGGCTGGACGCCGAGCTTGAGTTCCCCGGCGGGGCCACCGGATCGGCCCGTTGCCACATGGATCACGACCGGCTGGAGATGAGCTGCCGGATCGTGGGCAGCCGGGGCGAGGCGTACGCCCCGAACTTCGTCCTCCCGCAGATGGACGACCGGGTCGTCGTCCGCACGGCCGACGGCGAGCGCACCGAGCACCTCGGCACCCGGTCGTCGTACACCTACCAGCTGGAGGCGTTCGCGGCACGGGTGCGGGAGGGCGCGCCGGTGCCGCTGGACCCGGACGACGCGCTGGCGACGATGACGTTGATCGACGAGAGCTACCGGGCGGCGGGCTTCGAACCGCGCCCGCGCACCCGCCTGTAGACGAACGTCGGGTACGGCTGCCCGGTCGCCCGCTCCCACGCCCGAGTGACATCGCTCCCGAACTCCGCCCGGATCTCGTGGAACGTCGTGACACAGCGGGCGTGGACGTCCGGGGCGTCGGACCGCCACGTGAGGGCGAGGAAGGAGCGCAGGGCCTCGACGGCTTCGGCGGTGCGGCCGGCGTCGAGACCGGCGTAGGCAGCCGCTCGGTGGGTGGTGGCCAACCGGGCGTGGGTGAGGGCGAGTTCGGCGGTGTGGTCACCGCCGTCCGTCAGCAGTTCGCGCAGGGCGGCCTCGGCCTCCTCGTAGCAGGCCACGGCCTCGGCGTAGGCGCCGGTGCGGCGGAGGGCCTGGCCGAGGACGCGGAGCCTGCGGGCGGTGTCCGGCTGGTGCGTCGCCCAGTCCGCCTCGGCCAGCCGTCTGGTGAGCGCCACCGCCTCGCGCGCCGACGGCACCGCCGACTCCATGTTCCCGTCGTCCTGTTGACGGATACTCAGGTTGGCCAGCAGACGGGCGAGCAGCGGCTCATGGCGCGCGGGGTCGCGTTCCGCCGCGCGCCGGGCCACGGTCACGGCGCGCTCCGACTCGGTCATGGCCGCCCGGTGGTCGCCGGTCTGCCCCAGGCAACGGGCGATGTCGTCCAGGGTCTCCGCGAGCGAGGCGTCGTCGTGGTGGCGGGCGTGGAGATCCACCAGCTCGCGCAGGGCGGTCAACTCGTCTTCGTGCGCCTTGAGTTCGTCGAGCACCGTGGCCAGGCCCTCCAGGGCGACGGTCAGCGGCCACTCGCCCGACGCCGGATGCCGCTCGGTCAGCCGGTGGGCCTGCGCGACCGCCTCCTCGGCGGTGTCCCGCGCCCGCGTCCGCCTGCCCGTCGCGCTCTCGCAGGCGGCCAGATCCGTCAGGAGCGACACCCTGAGCGTCAGGATGATCTCGGGCATGAACCACCCCATCGAGTCGTACGCCGCCTCGCGGGCCTCCGGGCCGACCGCGAGTGCCTCCTCGTACCGGCCGAGAGCCCGCAGTCCGCCGACCAGTTCGACGAAGACACGAGGCCGGACCAGCTGGACATGCGCCGACTCCCGCAGGGACATGGGCCGCAGGAGCGCGGCGCACTCCTCGTACACGGTGACGGACTCCGCCGTGCGCCCCAGCCTGGCGAGCACCAGACCATGGGTGCGCAGCGCACCCGGCAGGTTGCCCAGTACCCGGTCGCGGCGCGCCGGAGCGGGAGCGCGGCGATACGCCTCGACTGCCTCCCGAACCGCTTCCAGGGCCTCCTCGTAGCGGCCGAGGCCCATGAGTGCCTGTGCCCGCACATGGTGGGCGTACGCGGACTGCGCGACCGACGGACGCGCACCCGGCACCGCGTGCGCGGTGTCCAGCGCCGCGCACGCCTCCGCGTTCCGCCCCGCCAGTACCAGCGCGGAAGCCCGCAGCGCCAGCGCTCGGCACAGCCGGTCGGGGTCCGACGACTGCCGGTACAGGGAGACGAGTTCCTCCGTCACCGCCAGCCGGTGTGCGGTCGTCGGTGGCCGCAGCGCCACCCAGCGTGGCAGCACGGTCCACGACAGCGCCGCTCCCAGCACCGGCCGCCCCACCCCCGGCACCAGCCGGGCCAGCGCACGCGGCACCGGAAGCGTCATCCGCACGAGCCCCATCCGCGCCCCCTCGCCGTCACTGAAAGGACGGCCGGGGACGCCCGGCAGTTGCACGGCTGACATGATCGACGGCATGGCCGCCCACATCGCCCCCGCCGAACTCACCGACATCCAGCAGGTCCTGGCCGACCAGTCCCGCTACTGGGGCGACCGGGACATGCGCGCCCTCCATCTCCTGCCGCTGGTGCACGAGTTCGGGCGGACCTGTCTGGTCGCTCGGGCCGAGGACGGCGTCCTGGGCTATCTCATCGGCTTCGTCACACCCGACGGCACGGGGTACGTGCATCTCGTCGCGGTGCGGGACGACGTACGTGGCACCGGGCTGGGGCGGGAGTTGTACGGCGCCTTCGTCGAGGCGGCGCGGGGTCAGGGCGCGGTGCGGCTGAAGGCGATCACCTCCGTCGGCAACGAGGGGTCCATCGCCTTCCACCGCGGCCTCGGCTTCGACGCCCGGGTGCGGGAGGAGTACAACGGCCCGGGACAGCCGCCGCGCGTGGTGTTCACCCGGGCGCTGGACCCTCAGTCGTAGAGCGCGGGCCGTTCCACGAGTTCGACCTCCGTCCGGCCGCCCTCCTCCAGCGCCTTCACCCCCGCCTCGCACACCGCGGCCACCGCGTAGCCGTCCCACACGCTCGGGCCGACGACCTCGCCCCGGCGGGTGGCGTCGACCCAGGCCTGGACCTCGCGGTCGTAGGCGTCGGCGAAGCGCTCGATGTAGTCCTGGGTGATGGTGCCGCCCCAGCGGCCGGCCATGTTGGTGACCATGGCGTGGCCGTCGCCGATGCGGGCGGTGCCGCGCTCGCAGACGACCTCGGCCTGAACCTGGTAGCCGAAGCCGCAGTTGACGAAGATCTCCACGTCGACGATCGCGCCGCCGTCGGTCTCGAAGACCACGAACTGCGGGTCCTGTATCCCGTCGGGCGCGTTCGCCGACGGCGTCGGCCGCAGTACCGTCACGGCGGTGATCTCGTGGCCGAGCAGCCAGCGGGTCACGTCCATCTCGTGCACGACGGAGTCGTTGATCAGCATCTCGCTGCGCCAGCCGGGCGGTGAGGCGGCGTTGCGGTGCCGGTTGTGGACCATGAGGGGTCTGCCCAACTGGCCCGTCTCCAGCAGGGACTTGAGCTTCAGGTACTCGGCGTCGTAGCGCCGCATGAACCCGACCTGGACCCGGCGCCTGCCGAGCCGCCGCTCGGCCTCCAGGACGCGCAGCGCCGAGGCCGCGTCCGGGGTGAGCGGCTTCTCGCAGAGCACGGGCAGATCACGCGCGAACGCCGCCATGAGGGCCGCCTCGTGAGCGGGCCCCGGGGAGGCGATCAGCACGGCGTCGACATCGGCCGCCGCCATCGCGGCGGCCGGGTCGGTGTGGGCGGTGCAGCCGTCGACGCGGGCCGCCACGGCCTTGGCTCGTTCCGCGTCGACGTCCACGACGGCGGTCACCCTGGCCCCGCTGACGACCTCCTGGATTCGGCGGACATGGTCGGCCCCCATCTTTCCGGTGCCGACGACGGCGACTTTCAGCGTTCCCGGCTGAGCCATGGTCGTTCGTCCCCTTCGGATGGTCAGGCGCCGCAGGACCTCAGGAACTTCCGGGTACGCACCGCGATGGGCAGCGGCTTGTCCGGCTCGCAGGGGTACATGTCCTGCTCGACGATCGCGAACAGTTCGACGCCGAGCTTCTGCGCCGCCTCCAGCACCGGCCCCAGCTCCGGCACGCCGGACGGGGGTTCGCACATCACTCCGCGGGCCACGGCGGGGCCGAACGGCGTCTCGTCGCTCACCACGTCCGCGAGGATCTCCGGGTCCACCTGCTTGAGGTGCAGATAGCCGATGCGCTCGCCGTACGTCTCGATCAGCTTGACGCTGTCGCCGCCGCAGTAGGCGTAGTGCCCGGTGTCCAGGCAGAGGTTGACCAGTTCGGAGTCGGTCGAGTCGAGGAAGCGCTCGACATGGTCCTCGGTGTCGATGTGGGTGTCCGCGTGCGGGTGCACCACGATGTCCAGGCCGTACGCCTCCCGCACCTCGTGCCCGAGCCGCTCCATGCCCTTGGTGAGGTGCGCCCACTGCTCGTGGGTCAGCTCCGGCGGCTCCAGGATCTCGGCGGTCTTGTCGTCCCGCCAGAACGACGGGATGACCACCAGGTGCCGCGCGCCCATCGCCTGGGTGAGCGCGGCGACCTGGCTGACGTGCTCCCAGGTGGACTCCCAGACGGAGGGCCCGCGGTGCAGGCCCGTGAAGACCGTGCCCGCGGAGACCTTCAGGTCGCGCCTGGCGATCTCGTCCGTGAGCCGGGCCGGGTCGGTCGGCAGATAGCCGTACGGACCCAGCTCGATCCATGAGTAGCCGGCCTCGGCGACCTCGTCCAGGAAGCGTTCCCATGGCACCTGCCGGGGGTCGTCCGGGAACCAGACGCCCCAGGAGTCGGGAGCCGAACCGACCCGGATGCGGTCGAGGGCGCCCGCCATCTCAGGACTTCCCTTCGGGCGCTGGTGCTCCGGCCACCGGTGCGGTGAGGTCTTCGGCTTCGGGGAGTTCTTCGACGTCGACGCCGCGGACCTGGGAGAGTTCGTGTTTGAGGGCGGCGAGTTCGGCGCCGCCGGCCATGTGGTTGGTCAGCTCTTCGAGGCTGACCTCGCTGCGGTCGGCGGACAGTTCCATGGTGCCCAGGCGCAGGACGCTGAAGTGGTCGCCGACCATGTAGGCGTGGTGCGGGTTGTGGGTGATGAAGATGACGCCGAGGCCGCGGTCGCGGGCGGCGGCGATGTACTTGAGGACCACGCCGGACTGCTTGACGCCGAGGGCGGCGGTGGGCTCGTCCAGGATGAGGACCCGGGCGCCGAAGTAGACGGCGCGGGCGATGGCGACGCACTGGCGCTGACCGCCGGAGAGCGTGCCGATGGGCTGTTCCAGGTTGTCCAGGACGATGCCCATGTTGCGCAGTTCCTGGTCCGCGGTCTCCTTCATCCTGGCGATGTCGAGGCGGCGCACGGGCCAGGGGCCCTTGGTCATCTCGGAGCCGAGGAAGAAGTTGCGCCACACCGGCATCAGGGGGACGGTGGCGAGGTCCTGGTAGACGGTGGCGATGCCCTTGTCGAGGGCGTCGCGCGGGGTGGAGAAGCGCACGGCCTGGCCGTCGACGAGGAAGTCGCCCTCGGTGTGCTGGTGCAGCCCGGAGACGATCTTGATGAGGGTGGACTTGCCTGCGCCGTTGTCGCCGAGGACACAGGTGACCTTGCCCGGATGCACGGACAGGCTCACGCCGTGCAGGGCGCGGATGTTGCCGTAGGACTTGCCCGCGTTGCGCAGCTCGACGATCGGGCTGTCCTCGCCCTGGGGCGGGGTGTCCTGGAGGATGGCTCCGTGGGATGTGGACTCGTTCTTCGTCATCGGGTCACCTCCTGGTCGCCGACTGGCGGACCCACAGATTGATCAGGACGGCGCCGAGCAGCATCACGCCCAGGAAGGCCTTGAACCAGTCCGGGTTCCAGCCGGCGAACACGATGCCCTGGTTGACCATGCCGAACATGAACGCGCCGAAGACCGGGCCGATCGCCGAACCGTAGCCACCGGTCAGCAGACACCCGCCGATGACGGCCGCCGCGATGTAGATGAGCTCCTGGCCCACGCCCTCGCCCGACTGCACGGTGTTGAAGGTGAACAGCTGGTGCATACCGACGAACCAGGCGCCCACCCCGACCAGCATGAACAGCGAGATCTTGGTGAACGTCACCGGGACGCCGACCGCGCGCGCCGACTCCTTGTTGCCGCCGACCGCGAAGATCCAGTTGCCGTAGCGGGTGCGCAGCAGCACCCAGGTCGCCAGCGCCGCGAACACCAGCCAGTAGAACACCGTGATCTTCACCTGCACGCCGCCGATGTCGAAGGACGACGCGAAGATCTTCCGGGCCTGGTCGAACCCGTCCATGTTGCTGATGTCGTCGGTCGCCACGTTCGTGGTCACCAGCTTGGTGACCGCCAGGTTGACGCCCTGAAGGATCAGGAACGTGCCCAGGGTGACCAGGAAGCTCGGCAGACCCGTCTTCACGACCATCCAGCCGTTGAAGAACCCGACCGCCAGCGACACGACCAGCGCCGCGATCACACCCACCCACACGTTCAGGGTCAGCTGGTAGCTGAGCATGCTCGCGGTCAGCGCGGAGGTGATCACCGCGACACCGGACGAGAGGTCGAACTCGCCACCGATCATCAGCAGGGCGACCGGCAGCGCCATGATGCCGATCGTGGACGACTGGTACAGGATCGTGGCCATCGAGCCGCCGTCCCGTACCGGAGGGGCGGCGATCAGGAAGAAGACGTAGACCGCGGCGGCGCCGAGGAACACGCCCACCTCGGGCCGGGCCAACAGCCGAAGGGCCAGGGGCCGTTCGGAGGTGCGCCCGTCGGTCTCCTTGGGGCCGGGGGCCGGCGGTGTCGCCACCGCCGGCTCGGCATGCTGGGTCATGCTCATCACCGCGTTCCGTTGGCGGCGTACTTGGCGATCTGGTCGACGTTGGACTTGTCGACGAAGGCCGGCCCGGTGAGCACGGGCTGCTCGCCACCGCCGCTGTAGTTGCCGTTGTTCTTGTAGAGCCACAGCGAGTCGACCGCCAGGTAGCCCTGGAGGTACGGCTGCTGGTCGACCGCGAACTGGATCGTGCCCTTGCTGATCGCGGACGTCATGTCCTTGTTCAGGTCGAAGGTGGCGATCTTCGCCTTGCTGCCGGCGTCCGAGACCGACTGCACCGCGGTGAGCGCGTAGGAGGCGCCGAGGGCGGTGACGTAGTCGATGGAGGAGTCCTGCTTCAGCTTGGCGGTGATCGTCGACTTCACCGACGGCATGTCGGTGCCGTTGACGTAGAGGACGTCGGTCTTGCCGGAGAAGGTCTTCTTCACACCGTCGCAGCGCTGGGTCAGGCCGACGTTCCCCTGCTCCTGGATGACACAGACGGTGTGCTTGGCGCCGAGGTCGTTCAGCTTCTTGCCGAAGGCCTCGCCTGCCACCGACTCGTCCTGGCCGAAGAACTCCATCAGGCCGAGCTTCTTCCAGTCGCTCAGACCGGAGTTGAGACCCACGACGGGTATGTTCGCCGACTTCGCCTTCGCGACGACGTCCTTCATGGCGTCCGGCTTGGCCAGGGTCACGGCGATGCCGTCGACCTTCTGGTCGATCGCGTTCTGCACCAGGTTGGCCTGGTTGCCCGCGTTCGGGTCGGCCGAGTAGACGAGCTTGATGTTGTCCTTGGCGGCGGCGGCCTCGGCACCCTTGCGGACGATGTCCCAGAAGGTGTCACCGGGCGCCTGGTGGGTGACCAGCGCGACGGTCATCCGGGGTGTGGTGGCCTTGCCGGCGGAGGCGTTGGCGCCCGAGGACTCCTCGGACTTCTTGCCCCCGGAACTGCTGGAGCAGCCGGCGAGCGTCAGGGCGGCTGCCGCAGCGACCGCGACGACAGGAACGAGTCTGCGGGAGCGGCGCTGAGAAGAACGGTCCATCTTTCCTGGCACCTCACTGTGCTTCACGGGGGAAAGGGAAAGGGAGAGGGGATCTACGAAGATCCAGGGCCCGGGATCTTGGCATGTCCGGGTCGTTCACGGCAAACGCGGCGGTCGACCTGGGACGGGATCAAACCCCTGGCGGAGTCCGCTGTCAATACTTTGTTAAGACATCATTTCACACTCAGGTCCGAATGTAAGTACAAACTATTGACAGCATCGGCAGTGGAGGCCTACACCTGGGAGGCGGCAGACCCACGGGGACCCGCATCCCGAGCAGCCCAGTCCGAGGAGCATCGCGCATGGCCGAGTCAGCCCCGCCCTTCGACTTGATCACCATGGGCCGCATCGGAGTCGACCTCTATCCGCTCCAGTCGGGTGTCTCCCTGGCCCAGGTGGAGACCTTCGGCAAGTTCCTCGGCGGTTCGGCCGCCAACGTGGCGGTGGCCGCCGCCCGCCTGGGCCGGAACACGGCGGTGATCACCCGCACCGGGGACGACCCCTTCGGCGCCTATCTGCACGAGGCGCTCAAGGAGTTCGGCGTCGACGACCGCTGGGTCACGCCCGTCCTGGCGTATCCGACCCCGGTGACCTTCTGCGAGATCTTTCCTCCCGATGACTTCCCGCTGTACTTCTACCGGCAGCCTAAGGCCCCTGACCTGGAGATACACTCCGAGGAGCTGGACTACTTCGCCATCCGGGCGACCCGGGTCCTCTGGATCACCGGCACCGGCCTGAGCGAGGAGCCGAGCCGCTCCGCCACGCTCGCCGCCCTCAAGGCCCGCGACAGGGCCGGCACCACCGTCTTCGACCTCGACTGGCGTCCCGAGCTTTGGAGTGACTCAGCCTGGAGAGATCCCGCGGAGGCGCGCCCGTACTACGCGGAGGCCCTGCGCCACGCCACGGTCGCGGTCGGCAACCTCGACGAGTGCGAGGTCGCCACCGGCGTCCGCGAGCCACGGGCCTGCGCCGAGGCCCTCTTGGAGGCGGGCGTGGAGCTGGCGGTGGTCAAGCAGGGCCCCAAGGGCGTGCTGGCCGTGCACCGCGACGGCACCAGCGCCGAGGTCCCGCCGGTGCCGGTCGAGGTGGCCAACGGCCTGGGCGCGGGCGACGCCTTCGGCGGCTCCCTGGTGCACGGGCTGCTTTCCGGCTGGGATTTGGCCGAAACCATGCGGTACGCCAACGCCGCCGGCGCCCTCGTCGCCTCCCGACTCGCCTGTTCCTCCGCGATGCCCACCGGGGCCGAGGTCGACGACCTCCTCGCGCGGGCCACGCCCTGAAACGGAGCTTCCCCTTGTCCCTGAGCATCCCCGACCTCGTCTCGGTCCGTGCCCGGCACCCCGAGGCCGTCGCCGAGGCCGCGGCCCGGCGCGCCCGGCGCCCGCTGCTGGGCGCGAGCGGCCGTCTGATGATCGTCGCCGCCGACCATCCGGCCCGTGGGGCGCTCGGTGTCGGCGACCGGGCGCTGGCCATGGCCGACCGGGCCGACCTGCTGGAGCGCCTGTGCGTCGCGCTCGCACGGCCCGGAGTGGACGGGGTGCTCGCCACCGCGGACATCCTGGAGGACCTGCTGCTGCTCGGGGCGCTGGAGAACAAGGTCGTCATGGGCTCGATGAACCGCGGCGGCCTGGCCGGCGCCGTCTTCGAGCTGGACGACCGCTTCACCGGCCACCGCGCCCAGGACCTCGCGCGGCTGCGCTTCGACGCGGCCAAGACGCTCACCCGGATCGACTACGACGACCCGGGCTCGCTGACCACCCTGGAATCCACCGCCCGCGCCATCGACGACTGCGCGGCGCACGGGCTGCCGATCTTCGTCGAGCCGTTCATCTCTACCCGCGTCGACGGCAGGGTCCGCAACGATCTCTCCGCCGAGGCGGTCACCAGGTCGATCGCCATCGCCGCGGGCCTGGGCGGCACCTCCGCCTACACCTGGCTGAAGCTGCCGGTCACCGAGAACCCGGACGACATGGGCGAGGTACTGGAGACCTCCACCCTGCCGGCCGTGCTGCTGGGCGGCGAGATCGGCGACGACCAGGAGGGTGCCTACGAGCGCTGGCGCAAGGCCCTGCGCCTGCCCACCGTCCTCGGCATGGTGGTCGGCCGCTCGCTGCTCTACCCGGCCGAGGGCAGTGTGGAGACCGCGGTGGACACGGCTGTCGGGCTGCTGTGACGTGTCTGTCGTGACAAGGAGGAGCCCCATGACCCACCACCTGCCCGCGGGGAAGGCCCTCGGCGGCCCCTACGTCGTGGACGTGACACCCGAGAAGGCCGGCTGGGGCTACTCCAGCCTGCGCGTCCTGGAGCTGCCGCCGGGCGGCACACACACCTTCGACACCGGCGAGAGCGAGTGGATCGTGCTGTCGCTGGGCGGCGCCTGCACGGTCTCCGCCGCCGACGACTTCGGCCACGACACCTTCCGGCTCACCGGCCGCGAGAGCGTGTTCACCGGCGTCAGCGACTTCGTCTACGTGCCGCGTGACGCCCGTACGACGGTGTCGTCCCCCGGCGGCGGACGGTTCGCGCTCACCGGCGCGCGCTGCGCCCGGCGGCTGCCCGCCCGCTACGGACCGGCCTCCTCGGTCCCGGTCGAGCTGCGCGGCACCGGGAGCTGCTCCCGCCAGGTCAACAACTTCGGCGCGGCGCCCGGCGCCGGAGGCCAGGGTTTCGAGTGCGACAAGCTCATCGCGGTCGAGGTGATCACGCCGGGCGGCAACTGGTCGTCGTTCCCGCCGCACAAGCACGACGAGCACCGCCCCGGCGAGGAGTCCGTCCTCGAGGAGATCTACTACTTCGAGTTCGCCGACCACGACGGCATCCCCGGCCTCGGCTACCAGCGGGTCTCCCCCTCGGGGCCCGGCCGCCACACCGATGTGCTGGCCGAAGTCCGCGGCGGGGACGTCGTACTGATCCCCGACGGCTGGCACGGGCCGTCCATGGCCGTGCCCGGCCACCACATGTACTACCTCAACGTCATGGCCGGCCCCGAGCCCGAGCGTGCCTGGCTGATCTGCGACCACCCCGATCACGCCTGGGTCCGCGACAGTTGGCCCGACCAACCGGTCGACCCCCGCCTCCCCCTCTACACGGCCCCGGAGAAGTCCTGATGAGCACGCCCACCCGCCGACTTACCGTCGCCCAGGCCCTGGTGCGGTTCCTGTCCGTCCAGTACACCGAGCGCGACGGCGTACGCCACCGGCTGATCGCCGGCACCTGGGGCATCTTCGGCCATGGCAACGTCGCCGGGATCGGCCAGGCCCTCCTGGAGGCGGGCGAGGCCACCATGCCGTACCACCAGGGCCGCAACGAGCAGTCCATGGTGCACGCGGCCGTCGGATACGCCCGCCAGCTCAACCGCCTCTCCGCGCAGGCGGTGACGACGTCCATCGGCCCCGGCGCCACCAACCTGGTCACCGGCGCCGCCCTCGCCACCATCAACCGCCTCCCGGTCCTGCTGCTGCCCGGCGACTACTTCGCCTCGCACGCCCCGGACCCGCTGCTGCAGCAGCTGGAGCACCCGACCGAGGCGGACGTGTCGGTGAACGACACCCTGCGCCCGGTGTCGAGGTACTTCGACCGCGTCACCCGCCCCGAGGCCCTGATCCCCACCGCGCTCAACGCCATGCGCGTGCTCGCCGACCCGGCCGAGACCGGCGCGGTCACCCTCGCCCTCCCCCAGGACGTCCAGGCCGAGGCCCACGACTGGCCGGAGGAGTTCTTCGCCGAGCGCGTGTGGCACGTACGGCGGCCCGCTCCCGACCCCTACGAGCTGGCGGAGGCGGTGGCGGCGATCCGGTCCGCCGGGCGCCCGCTGATCGTGGCGGGCGGCGGCGTCCACCACAGCGAGGCCGAGGAGGCGCTGAAGGCGCTGGTGGACGCCACCGGCATCCCGGTCGCCTCGACCCAGGCGGGCAAGGGCTCGCTGCGCCACGACCACCCCGCGGATCTCGGCGGCATCGGCCACACCGGCACCGCGGTCAGCGACGACATCGCGCGCACGGCCGACCTGGTGATCGGCGTGGGCACCCGTTACTCGGACTTCACGACCGCCTCCGGGACCCTCTTCCAGAACCCGGCCGTGCGCTTCGTCAACCTCAACATCACGGCGTTCGACGCCCACAAGCTGGCGGCGCGCGCGCTGGTGTGCGACGCGCGGGCCGGGCTCACGGCGTTGACACGGGAGCTGGCCGGGTTCCGGGTGGACCCGTCGCACGAGGCCGCCTACCGCGCCGGCAGGGAACGCTGGGAGCAGGTGGTCGAGTCCGCGTACACGGCCGCCGACGAGAACGCCGTCCCCACCCAGACCCAGGTCCTCGGCGCCCTGGACGCGGTCGTCGGCGACGACGACGTGGTGATCAACGCGGCCGGTTCGCTCCCGGGCGACCTGCACAAGCTCTGGCGCGCCCGCAGCCCCCGCCAGTACCACCTGGAGTACGGCTACTCCTGCATGGGCTACGAGATCCCGGCCGGGATCGGTGTCCAGCAGGCGGCCCCCGGCACCCCGGTCTGGTCCCTGGTCGGCGACGGCACGTATCTGATGATGCCGACGGAGATCGTCACCGCCGTCCAGGAGGGCCTGCCGGTCAACCTGGTCCTCATCCAGAACCACGGCTACGCCTCCATCGGCGGCCTGTCCGAGACGGTCGGCGGCGAGCGCTTCGGCACGGCCTACCGCTACCGGGCCGCCGACGGAACCTTCTCCGGCGCCCCGCTCCCGGTCGACCTGGCCGCCAACGCGGCCAGCCTCGGCATGGACGTCCTGCGCGCGAAGACCGTCCGCGAACTGCGCGAGGCGCTCGCCACGGCCCGCGCCTCCGACCGCCCGACCTGCGTCTACGTCGAGACCGACACCGCCGGCCCGGCCGCTCCCCCGGCCGAGGCCTGGTGGGACGTGCCGGTCGCGGAGACCGCCTCCCGCGAGGCGGCCGTACAGGCCCGTGCGGAGTACGAACGCCAGGTCGCCGACCGCCGCCACCACCTCTGACCTTCCCCGCCGCCCCCGACTCCCCCGCGTGAACCGCTTTCGAAAGGCCCCCGCACCATGAAGACCATCACCCACTGGATCGACGGCAAGCCCGTCGCGTCCGCCTCCGGCCGCCACGGCGCCGTGTACGACCCGGCGACCGGCGCGCAGGAGAAGCAGGTCGGTTTCGCGACCGTCGACGAGGTGGACGCCGCCGTCGCCTCCGCGAAGGCCGCCTTCGAGACCTGGGGCACCTCCTCGCTCGCCAAGCGCACCGCGATCCTGTTCAAGTACCGCGAGCTGCTCGACGCGCACCGCGACGAGATCGCCGAGCTGATCACCGCCGAGCACGGCAAGGTTCACTCCGACGCGCTCGGCGAGGTCGCGCGCGGCATGGAGATCGTCGAGCTGGCGTGCGGGATCAGTGTGCAGCTGAAGGGCGAGCTGTCGACGCAGGTCTCGACCCGGGTCGACGTGGCCTCGATCCGGCAGCCGCTCGGCGTGGTCGCGGGCATCACCCCGTTCAACTTCCCGGCCATGGTGCCGATGTGGATGTTCCCCCTGGCCATCGCGTGCGGCAACACCTTCGTGCTCAAGCCCAGCGAGAAGGACCCGTCGGCCTCCTTCCGCCTCGCCGAGCTGGCCTCCGAGGCGGGCCTGCCGGACGGGGTGCTGAACATCGTGCAGGGCGACAAGGTCGCCGTGGACCGTCTGCTGGAGCACCCGGACATCGAGGCGGTGTCCTTCGTCGGCTCGACGCCGATCGCGAAGTACATCCAGCTCAAGGCGGTCGAGCACGGCAAGCGCGTACAGGCCCTGGGTGGTGCCAAGAACCACATGCTGGTCCTGCCCGACGCCGATCTGGACTTCGCGGCCGACCAGGCGATCAACGCGGCCTACGGCTCGGCGGGCGAGCGCTGCATGGCCGTGTCCGTCGTGGTCGCGGTCGGCGACACCGGCGACGAACTGGTCGCCAAGATCGCCGAGCGCGCGAAGGACCTGAGGATCGGTCCCGGCGACGACCCGGCGTCCGAGATGGGCCCGCTGATCACGCGCGAGCACCGCGACAAGGTGGCCTCCTATGTCTCCTCGGCCGCCGAGCAGGGCGCGGAGGTCGTGGTCGACGGCACCGGGTACACCGTCGAGGACCACCCCGAATGCGCCGACGGCTTCTTCCTCGGCGTGTCGCTGCTGGACCGGGTGCCGCTGACGGCGGACGCCTACCGGGACGAGATCTTCGGCCCGGTCCTCGCGGTGGTCCGCGCGGAGTCGTACGACGAGGCCATCAAGCTGATCAACGACTCCCGCTGGGGCAACGGCACCGCCATCTTCACCCGGGACGGCGGCGCCGCCCGCCGCTTCCAGCTGGAGGTCAAGGCGGGCATGGTCGGCGTGAACGTGCCGATCCCGGTGCCCGTCGGCTACCACTCCTTCGGCGGCTGGAAGGACTCCCTCTTCGGCGACCTGCATGTCTACGGCAATGACGGCATCGCCTTCTACACCCAGGGCAAGGTGATCACCACGCGCTGGCCGGACCCGGCCGACGCGGGCATCAACCTCGGTTTCCCCAGCCACTCCTGACGTCACGTCAGCTCTCATCGGAGGGAGGTACGTCCATGGCGAAGACCCGTGGCGCGACCCGCGCCGCGAACGCCCCCGCGCTCGACTCCCTGGACTTCGCCCTGGACCGCGGCAGTCCGGTGCCGCTGTACTACCAGCTCGCGCAGCAGCTGGAGGCGGCGATCGAGCACGGGGCCCTCGCCCCGGGAAACCTCCTGGGCAACGAGATCGACCTCTCGACCCGCCTGGGCCTGTCCCGACCGACCGTCCGGCAGGCCATCCAGTCCCTGGTCGACAAGGGCCTCCTGGTGCGCCGCAGGGGCGTGGGCACCCAGGTCGTCCACAGCCAGGTCAAGCGCCCCCTGGAGCTCTCCAGCCTCTACGACGACCTGGAGGCGGCCGGCCAGGGCCCGACCACGCAGGTGGTCCGCAACGAACGGCAGCCCGCCTCCCCGGACGTCGCGGCCGCCCTCGGCATCGCGGAGGGCGGCGAGGTGATCGTCCTGGAACGGCTGCGCCTCACCCACGGCCAGCCGGTGGCCCTGCTCTGCAACTACCTCCCGGCCACCCTCCTGGAGCTGGACTCGGGGCGCCTGGAGTCGACGGGCCTGTACCGCATGATGCGCACCGCCGGCATCACCCTGCACAGCGCCCGCCAGACGATCGGCGCCCGCTCCGCCACCGCGGACGAGGCCGGACGCCTGGAGGAAGAGCCGGGCGCCGCCCTGCTCACCATGCAGCGCACGGCCTACGACGACACCGGCCGCCCGGTCGAGTACGGGACGCACATCTACCGCGCGTCCCGGTACGCCTTCGACTTCCAGCTGCTGGTCAGACCCTGACCCGGCCGGCCGCGCGCCGAACCCCCGCCCGGCCCCCTTGACTTCCGGGGCCGGCCGGGGGCACAGTCGTACATATACGTCGTAAACATACGGCGTTCGAATCCTTCCTCCAGGGCCGGTGAGGCACCGTGGACAAGGAGCGGCGACTGCGCGCACGGCCGGGGGCCGCTTCGCTGTGGGCCCCCACCACGATCCTCGTCACCGGCGGAGCCGGCTTCATCGGCAGCCACGCCTGCGTCGAACTCCTCGACCACGGCTACGAGGTGATCGTGGTCGACGACTACACCAACAGCAGCCCCCAGGTCCTGGCCCGGGTGGAACGCGTCGCCGGCCGGTTCGTGGGCGCCGTCTACGAACTGGACATCCGGGACCGCCGCTCGCTGTCGGCCGTCTTCGAACGCCACTCGGTGGACGCGGTGATGCACTTCGCCGCGCTCAAGTCCCCGAGCGCGTCCCTGAAGTCGCCCGTCCCGTACTACGACACCAACGTGGGCGGCACCACCGCGCTGCTGCGCGCCATGCACGAGCACGGGGTGCACCGCCTGGTCTTCTCCTCCACCTGCGCGGTCTACGGCGACGCCGGCCCCGGCCTGCTGGACGAGTCCACGCCCGCCGCCCCGGCCGCTCCCTACGGCACCTCGAAGTGGATCTCCGAGCAGATCCTCGCCGACGTCTGCCGCCACTGCCCCGACTGCACGGTGCTGTGCCTGCGCTACGCCAATCCGGCCGGCGCCCACCCCAGCGGCATGCTCGGCGAGGTCCCGAGCGACGTCCCCGACAACCTCCTGCCGTATGTGGCGCAGGTCGCCGTGGGCCGCAGGGAGCGGCTGCGGATCTTCGGCGGGGACTATCCGACCCCCGACGGCACCGCGATCCGCGACTACATCCACGTCATGGACACCGTCGAGGCCCACCGGGTGGCGCTCGACCACCTGGCCGACGCACCGGGCATGCGGGTGTTCAACATCGGCCTGGGGCAGGGGAGTTCGGTGCTGGACGTGGTCGCCGTGTTCTCCGCGGCGTGCGGCCGGCAGGTGCCGTACGAGATCGCTCCGCGCCGCCCCGGGGACGTGGCCTCGCTCGTCGCCGACGCGAGCGCGGTCTCGCGGGCGTGGGGGTGGCGGCCGACCCGTGATCTCGGGGACGTGTGCCGGGACGCCTGGCGGTTCCAGCAGCTCAACCCGCGCGGATACCGAGAGGACGGGGAGGGGTACCGGGCGGCGGGGCACGACGGGCAGCCGCCCGCGTGAGGGCGAAGGCCGTCTCCACCAGGGAGATGTGGCTGAACGCCTTGGGAGCGTTGCCCAGTTGGCGGTGTGCGTCCGGGTCCCACTGCTCGGAGAGCAGGCCGACGTCGTTGCGGACGGCGAGCACACGCTCGAAGACCTCCCGGGCCTCGGCGAGGTGTCCGGTCGCGGCGAGGGCGTCGGCGTACCAGAGGGTGCAGGACACGAACGCGCCCTCGGCGCCGGGCAGTCCGTCCGATCCCGGCCCCTCGGCCGGATACCGCCGCAGGAACCCGCCGTACGACAGGTCCCGCATGGCCCGGACGGTGTCGCGCACGCGCACGTCCGGCCCCGGCAGGAAGCCCAGCCGGGGAATCAGCAGGGCCGAGGCGTCCAACGAGGGCGATCCGTAGGCCTGTACGAAGGACCTCCCGACCGGGTCCCAGCCCTGCCGGCACACCTCCCGGCGGACCTCCTCCCCCAGCGCCCGCCACTCCCCCGACACCCGGTCGCGCCCGAACAGCCGCGCCATGCGCAGGGCACGGTCCGCGGCCACCCACACCATGACCTTGGAGTGCACGAACTGACGCCGGGAGCCGCGCACCTGCCACAGCCCGTGGTCGGGTTCGCGCCAGTGCCCGCTCAGATGGGCCATCAACGCCTCGACCAGGCTCCACACATGGCCCGGCAGCGGGATGCCCGCGCGCGACGACAGGAACAGCGCCTCCATGACCTCGCCGTAGACGTCGAGCTGGAACTGCCCGGCGGCGGAGTTGCCGAACCTGACCGGCCGCGAGCCCTCGTACCCCGGCAGCCACGGCGCCTCGGTCTCCGGCAGCAGCCGCTGCCCGCCCACCCCGTACACGGTCTGCAGATCGGCGGGATCCCCGGCGATGGCCCGCACCAGCCAGTCCACCCAGGCGGTGGCCTCCTCCCGGTACCCGCTGCGCAGCAGACAGGACAGCGCGAGCGCGGAGTCCCGCAGCCAGCAGTACCGGTAGTCCCAGTTCCGCTCGCCGCCGGGGCAGGCCGGGAGGGAGGTGGTGGGGGCGGCGACGATGCCGCCCGTCGACGCGCAGGTGAGCGCCTTCAGGGTGATCAGGGAGCGGACGACCGCCTCCCGCCAGGGCCCCCGGTAGCGGCAGCGGGCGGTCCAGTGCCGCCAGAAGTCGCCGGTCTCCTTCAGCACGGTGTCCGCGGGAACCCACAGGGGTGCGGGCCGCTCGGCCCTGTGCGAGGGCGCCCACACCGTCCTCAGGGCGAGCCGCCGGCCGGCCGGCACGGAGAAGTCGAGGACGGCGCCGTCGGTCGACGGGTGTTCTCCGCCGGCGTCGTCGGTGTGCAGCCACAGGGCGTCCGGACCGGCCAGGGCGACGGTGCAGTCGTCGGCGGCGCGGATCCAGGGCACGACGCGGCCGTGGTGGAAGCGCGGCCTGAGCTCACTGCGCATCCGCACACAGCCGGACAGTCCCTCCACCACGCGCAGCAGGCACGGCAGTCCGTCCCGCGGCGGCATGAGGTCGGTGACCCGCACGGTGCCGTGCGCCGTCTCCCACCGGGAGTCCAGGACCAGGGTGTCCGGCCGGTACGCCCGATGGGCGCAGGGTCCTTCGACGCCGAGCGGGGCCACCCGCCAGAACCCGTTGTCCCGTGTGCCGAGCAGGGCGGCCAGACAGGCGGGAGAGTCGAACCGGGGCAGGCACAGCCAGTCGACGGAGCCGTCACGGCCGACCAGGGCGGCGGTCTCCAGGTCGCTGAGGAGGGCGTAGTCCTCGATCGGGGCGTTCATGACCGCAGCAGCACCCTCTCGCCGGAACCGGCCCGCCGCAGCAGCGGTTCCCACCACGAGCGGTGCGTCCGGTACCAGTCCACGGTCTCCGCGAGGCCGTCGGCCAGGTCCTTGTGCGGGGCGTAGCCGAGCTGCGCGCGGATCTTGGTGAAGTCGACCGAACAGCGCCGGTCGTGACCCTGGCGGTCCTCGACGAAGGTCACCCTGCCCCAGTCGGCCCCGCACTCCCGCAGCAGCAGTCCGGTCAGCTCCCGGTGCGACAGCTCGTTGCCGGCACCGATGTTGTAGACCTCCCCCGGCCGGCCCGCCGCCCGGACCAGCTCGATGGCCCGCACATGGTCGTCGACGTGGATCCAGTCGCGCACATGGGCGCCGTCGCCGTACAGCGGCAGCGGCCGGCCCTGCAGCAGCCGGGTGATGAACAGCGGGACGAGCTTCTCGGGGTGCTGGTAGGGCCCGTAGGTGTTCGAGCAGCGGGTGACCCGGACGTCGAGACCGTGGGTGCGGTGGTACGACAGGGCGATCAGGTCGGCACCCGCTTTGGACGCGGAGTACGGCGAGTTGGGCCGCACCGGGTCGGTCTCCGCCCAGGATCCGGCGCGGATGGACCCGTAGACCTCGTCGCAGGAGATGTGCACGAACGTCCTCAGCCGGTGGTGGAGGGCGGCGGCGAGCAGGGCCTGGGTGCCCAGCACGTTCGTACGGACGAAGGCGTCCGGGCTCACGACGGGCCCGACCTGCGACTCGGCGGCGAAGTGGACGACCTGGTCGTGGTCGGCGGCCAGCCTGCCCACCAGGTCCGCGTCGCAGATGTCGCCGTGCACGAAGCCGAAGCCGTCGGCGCGACGGACGTCGGCCAGGTTGGCGAGGCTGCCGACGTGGGTGAGCCGGTCCAGCACGGTGACGGCCACCCCGGGCGGCCCGTTCGGCCCGAGGAGGGTGCGGACGTAGTGCGAGCCGATGAAGCCGGCGCCGCCGGTGACCAGGATACGAGTCGTGCTCATGACGGGATCCGCGCCTTGCCGACGAGGGCTCTCACGGAGACCACCCCACCGCGGATCGCTCCGGAGACCGTACGAGCGTCTCCGGCTGGGCGAGGAACCACTCGACGGTGCGCCGCAGCCCTTCGTCCAGGGGCACCAGCGGGCGCCAGCCCAGTTGGGTGCGGGCCCGGGTGATGACGGGGCACCGGCGGACCGGGTCGTCGACGGGCAGCGGCAGGAAGCGCAGCCGGCTGGACGATCCGGTGATCAGCAGCACCAGTTCGGCGAGTTCGCGCACCGTCCGCTCCTCGGGGTTGCCGAGGTTGAACGGGCCGGTCCGGTGCGAGTCGATCGCGGCCGTGAGCCCGCGGACCAGATCGTCGACGTAGCAGAAGCTGCGGGTCTGGCCGCCGTCGCCGAAGAGAGTCAGGTCCTCCCCCGCCAGGGCCTGCCGGACGAAGGTGGAGACCACCCGGCCGTCCTGCGCCCGCATCCGCGGCCCGTAGGTGTTGAAGATCCGTACGATGCCGACGTCGGCGTCCTCGCTGCGCCGGTACGCCATCGAGAGGGCTTCGGCGTAGCGCTTCGCCTCGTCGTAGACGCTGCGGGGGCCGACGGGGTTCACATGGCCCCAGTAGTCCTCGGTCTGCGGATGTACCGCCGGGTCGCCGTAGACCTCGCTGGTGGAGGCGAGGACGAAGCGCGCGTGGTGGCGGAGCGCCAGGTCCAGCAGGTTCTCGGTGCCACGGCTGCCGGCCGCCAGCGTCTGCAGCGGCATGCGCTGGTAGTCGTACGGCGATGCGGGGCTCGCGAGATGGACCACGGCGTCGACCTCCCCGGCCACCCGGAACCGGGCCGTGACATCGCACGACACGCACTCGAAGCCGGGTGTCCGCAGCAGGTGGCGGACGTTCTCCGCTCGCCCCGAGGAGAAGTCGTCCAGACAGCGGACGCTGTCGCCCCGCCGCAGCAGGGCCTCGCACAGATGGGATCCGAGAAAGCCGCTTCCGCCTGCCACCACCGCACGCACTGTCTTCTCCCGCCGGTCAGCCGAGCCGCGGACGACCCGGCGCGCACAGGGTCCACCCCGCCGCGCGCCAGGCCACCGGGTCGAGGACGTTCCGGGCGTCGACCAGAGCCGGAGTCCGCACCACGGCGGCCAGCGCGGCCGGGTCGAGCTCGCGGTACTGGGGCCACTCGGTGAGGTGCAGCACCACGTCGGCCTGCTCGCACGCCTTCGCCACGTCCAGCGCGAACTGCAGTTCCGGGTGGGCGGCCCGGGCGTTGTCGACGGCCTCCGGGTCATGGACCCGGACCCTGGCTCCTCGGCGTCGCACGGCGTCCGCGACGTCCAGCGCGGGCGAGTCCCGCACATCGTCGCTGTGCGGTTTGAAGGAGGCTCCGAGGACGGCGACGCCATGGTCCCGGAAGTCCCCGCCGACCATCCGCTCGGCGAGGTCCACGACGCGGCGGCGCTGGCGTGTGTTGATCTCGTCGACCTGGTGCAGGAGCACCACGGACGCCCCGAGGCCCAGTTCTTCGGCGCGGGCCGCGAAGGCCCGGATGTCCTTGGGCAGACAGCTGCCGCCGAAGCCGAGGCCGGGCGCCAGGAAGCTCGGCCCGATGCGGGAGTCCGCGCCCATCGCCTCGGCGAGGGTGCACACATCGGCACCCGTCGCGTCGCAGATCTCGGCCATGGCGTTGATGAAGGAGATCTTGGTGGCGAGGAAGGAGTTGGAGGCCAGCTTGACGAGTTCGGCGGTGGCGGGCTCGGTGACGATGAAGCGGGTCCCGTCGGCCAGCAGGGGTGCGTAGATCTCCCGGAGCCGCCTCTCGGCGTGGACGGAGCGGACTCCGACGACGATGCGCTCGGGCCTCAGGGTGTCCCGGACGGCACGGCCCTCACGCAGGAACTCGGGGTTCCAGGCGATGTCCACGTCCGGGGCCAGGGCCCGCAGCCGCCCTGCCAGCCGGTCGGCCGTCCCGACCGGCACCGTGGACTTGCCGACCACCAGGACACGCTCGTACCCGCTGCCCGGCAGGTACGGCGCCAGGCCGTCCACGGCGGCCTCGACATGGCGCAGGTCGGAGGCGCCGGAATCGGCACGCTGCGGGGTGCCCACACAGACGAAGTGGGTGTCGGCGAACCAGGCGGCCTCGGTCAGGGAGGTGGTGAAGCGCAGCCGCCGGCTGTCCACGGCCGACTTGAGCATGGCGGACAGTCCGGGTTCGTAGAACGGCGGGCGGCCGGCCGCCAGCGCACCGATCCGTTCCGCGTCGACGTCCACACCGAGGACTTCGTGGCCGAGTTCCGCCATACAGGCGGCGTGCACGGCTCCTACGTATCCGGTGCCTATGACAGTGAGGCGCATGTCGGTCTCCGTGGTGGGTGCGTCGAAGGCGCGCTCGGTTCAGGGCGCTGGGACGATTCCCCGGTGCCGCCCCGGGACGCCGGCGGACGGCTCGGGAAGGGGCGGCAGGCCGAGCAGTTCTCGGTAACAGGCGTCGACGGCCGCGCACATGGCCTGAGGTTCGAACGACGTACGAACCCGTCGTCGGCCCTGTCGTCCCATCTCCGCGGCTTCCCGGGGGTGGTCGAGCAGCCAGCCGACCGCCCGGGCCTCCTCCTGCGGGTCGGCCGGCGGCACGAGCAGACCCGTGGCGCCGTGCTCGACCAGGTCGGGCACGCCGTTCACGGCGGTGGCCACGACCGGCCGGGCCGTGGCCAGTGCCTCGGTGAGAGCCCGGCCGAGCCCCTCGTAGAGCGAGGTGGTCACGAAGACGTCGAGCCCTGCCACGAGCCAGGACGCGTCCGCCCGGTGCCCGGTGAAGATCACGTCGATGTCGAGTTCCGCCGCCAGCTTCCGGGTTTCGTCCAGGAGCGGCCCGTCACCGATCATGACGAAGGCGCTGCCGGGGCGCTCGGCGCGGATCGCGGCGGCCATGCGGACGAAGTTCCACGGCGCCTTCTGGTGGTCGACCCGGCCGACGGTGCCGACGAGGGCCGTTTCAGGGGGTACCCCCAGGGCTCGCCGGGCCGTGGGGTCGAACCGTTCGGGGATGTGCCCCAGATCGACCGCCGACGGTACGACGTGGATGCGCCCCGGTGTGGCCAGGCGCTCCTCGACCGCCTCCTGAGCCACCCGTGGTGCCACCGCGAGGAATCGGTGGGTGAAGCGCCGGGTCGCCCGCTCCAGCCAGCGGTAGGCCGTGCGCCTGCCGCGCGACATGTAGGGGTGGAAGCTGAAGCCGTGGAAGGTGTGCACCACCACCGGTGTACGGCACCACCTCGCCGCGGTGCGCCCCAGGAAACCGCCCTTTCCCGAGTGGGTGTGCACGACCGTGAAGCGCTCGTGCCGGATGAGCCGCACCAGCCGTCGCAGCACGAGCAGGTCCGTCGGGGTCAGGGTGTGCCGGAACCCGGGTATCTGGACGGTGTGCAGCCCCGCGGCACGGGCGCGCTCCCAGAACTCGCCCCCCGGGACCCCGGCGATCCACACCTCGTAGCGCTCGGGGTCCATTCCCTCCGCCGACAGCAGGGTGTTGCCGCCGGCTCCCGCCTCGAAGCGGGTGATGACGTGCAGGACCTTGATGCGGGGCAGCACCGGCGGTGTCGGCAGCGTCGCCGCCGGTGCCACCTGCGCGGGCGTCGCGGGCCAGCTCGGGGCTCTGCCGTCCGACCGCCACGAACCGGTCGCGAGCGTCGCGTTCCGCATGGTCGACCACCACCGTCACATTGGTCGTATATTTACGGTGTATACGTACAGCATACTCGCCCGGGTGTCCGGGGCAATCCGGACGGTCGGCACGTCGGTCACGCCGCCGACAGCGGCCGTGCCGACCGCGCGGCCGCCACCATGGCCGCGAGTCCGTCCCGCACGCCCGTGGTGGGCCGGAAGCCGAAGGCCCCACGGGCGACGGCGATGTCCGCGGCGGTGCGGCGGGCGTCGCCCCGCTGAGTCGGCGCGCGCACCACGCGTACGGGCGCGCCCAACACGCGGAGAAGGCCGATGACCTGATTCATCGTCACCTCGGATCCGCCCCCGACGTTGGCGACACCGCTCCACGGGGAGAGCGCGGCCTCGCGCATGGCGGTCACCACATCGGCGACATAGGTGAAGTCCCGGCTCTGCCCACCGTCTCCGTACAGCGTGAAGGTCCGCCCCGCGAGGGCCGCCGTCACCAGCCGGGAGAAAGCCATGTCCGGGCGCTGTCGAGGGCCGTACACGCTGAACAGCCGGAGCGAGACGGCGTCGACGCCGAACGCCGTGCGGTAGGTCTCGCACAGGTGCTCCGCGGCCAGCTTGGTCACGCCGTACGGGCTCACCGGCTGCGGGCGTGCCGTCTCCCTGGTCGGGTAGGTCTCGGCGTTCCCGTAGACGGAGGAGCTGGAGGCGTACACGAGCCGGGGCAGGGCGGTCGCCCGGGCGGCCTCCAGGAGGCGCTGGGTGACCAGGACGTTGCGTTCCACGTAGACGGCGAACTCCGGGCCCCAGGAACCTCTCACCCCGGGCTGGCCGGCGAGGTGGTACACGGCGTCGGCGCCGTCGAGGAGGGGCTCCAGAGGGGCCGTCAGGAGGTCCTGGCGCAGGAAGGTGAACCCGTCCCGGCCGAGCAGGGAGGTGAGGTTCTGCCGCTTGCGCCCGGGAGCGTAGTACCGCGTCATGGCGTCGACGCCCGTCACCTCGTCGCCGCGGGACAGCAGATGTTCGCACAGGTGGGAGCCGATGAACCCGGCTGCCCCGGTCACGACGGCGCGCATCACGAACCGCCTCCCTCGTCCCAGGCGGCGGACAGCAGGTACCAGGGCGTGCGGGCGACGAAGACAAGGACCGTGGGCACGGAGATGTGCGCCAGCAGCTGGGCGTCCATCGCGGCACGGCGCGGCACCATGACCTCGAGGTAGTAGCCCTCGGGGTCCGGCCTGCCGTCCAGCAGCACCGCGTCACGGCGTGAGCGGAGTTGGCAGGGTCCCGTGAGCCCGGGGCGGTGGCGGAACACCCACTGGTACTCGGCCGGATACCGGTGAGCCAGTTCCACGGCCTCGGGGCGCGGTCCCACCAGCGTCATGTCGCCGCGCAGGACATTGAAGAGCTGCGGGAGTTCGTCAAGGCTGAAACGTCGCAGCAGGCGTCCCGTGGCGGTCACGCGCGCGTCGGTGGCACCGGTCAGCCCCGGCCCCTCGGCGTCCTGCCGCATGCTGCGGAACTTGTACAGGGTGAACTCCCGTGCGCCTTCGCCCATGCGTTGCTGCCGGAACAGCGCCGGCCCCTCACTCGTCGCGCGCACCACGAGGGCCAGCAGGACCAGCAGCGGAGACAGGAGGAAGATCAGCAGCGACGATACGGCCACGTCCAGCGCGCGGCGCGGCAGGGTGAGAGGTGCCGGAGCCATGCGCGGGAGGGCCTTCTGCTGCAGGTGACCGGTCGTGTCCATGAAAGGTGTCCTTTCACAGGTCGCCGCCGTCACGGCGGCACCGCGGGAAGTTCCAGGGCCGCCGTCCATCGCGGGAGCCAGGCGTCGTACGAGTAGCGGTGGCCGACGACGGCCCGGGCGCCGCGGCCCAGCCGCTCGCGGTGGGCGTCCGAGCCGTCCAGCAGTTCCTGGAGCGCCTCGGTCCATTCATCGACGTCGGACGCGGCGGGCATCCGGAACTGGCGCAGGATGTCCGCGTTCACCCCGATCGGCGAGGCCACCGAGGGCACGCCGGCGGCGCCGTACTGGAGCAGCTTGTAGCCGCACTTGCCCAGGCTGTACGGGGTGGCGGGGAGCGGCATCAGGCCGATGTCGATCTCGGCCAGCGCGGTGCGCGCGGTGTGCGGGCTCCAGGCGATTCGGTCGACGAGGGCTTCCAGACGGCCCAGAGAACGCCCTGTCGTGCCGACGAGGGTCAGCCGGGCACCGGTGCGGCGGTGGATCTCCTCGATCGCCCCGGCCACCAGCAGCAGACAGGCCTCGTTGTCCCGCGAGCCGATCCAGCCGAGCCGCGGCGGGTCGTGCAGCGCGTAGGAGGTCTTCGGCAGGTAGTCCTCCGGAGCCACGCAGCTGGGGATCACCACGACATCTCCGTGATGTTGCGCGGCCCAGCTCCCGAGGACGTCATTGCCCGCGATGACCCGGTCGGCGTGGAGCACGGAGGTCCGCGCCTTCTCGGCCTTCGGTGCCAGCTTCCGGGCCAGGCCACCGTCGCCGCGGTCCCACTGCAGGGCGTCGTCGAAGTCGTACACGGCGAAGTCCGCACCCGTGAGCAGGCGCCGCTCCCACCAGCCGCGACTGAGCGGGGACGCCTCCCGGTGCAGCAGCAGACGTCCGGGGCGCGCGGCCGC
The DNA here is from genome assembly GCF_040605395.1 of Streptomyces sp. NPDC005648. Lineage (NCBI taxonomy): Bacteria > Bacillati > Actinomycetota > Actinomycetes > Kitasatosporales > Streptomycetaceae > Streptomyces > Streptomyces sp. NPDC005648. The sequence continues at coordinate 51,204 of NZ_JBEXCS010000008.1, forward strand.
GAGGCTGCGCAGCCTCAGCTCGGCGCGCGCCACGGCCAGGGGGTGACGGGCCAGACGGGACGGGGCGGCGTCGGCCAGAGACGCGTAGCTGACGACGGCGAAGTCGGTACCGACACGGTCCAGCCATTCGAAGACACGCACCCGCGAACTACCCGCCCGCCGACTGTAGGGGGTGATGGCGCAGTACTCCGGAGAACGACCCATGGCTTCACATTCGACACCGAACGCTGATAACGTACATTTACGTTGTAAACAGGAATATGCCGTCATAACTTCCTGGAGTCAAGGCGGCCGTAGTGACAGGCCGCACGGACGTGTGGAGGAGTCCCCATGGATCTCCGCGAATACATCGACGTACTGCGCCGGCGGTGGCGGTTCGTCGTGGCGTGCGTGCTGCTGGGGCTCGGCGCGGCGGTCGCCGTGACGGCCCTGACGCCGCGCACCTACACGGCGAAGGCTCAGCTCTTCATCGCCACCAACGACAAGGACAGCTCCAACGCGTACGCGGGCAGTCTCTTCACGGAGCAGCGAGTCAAGTCCTACACGAAGATCGCGAACAGCCCCGCTGTCCTCGAGGGCGTCATCGCCAAGCTGCATCTGCGCACCACGCCCGAACAGCTCGCCAAGAAGATCAGCACGGAGGCGCCGCTGGACACGACCCTCGTCGACATCCGGGTACAGGAGCGGTCCCCCCTCCGGGCGCAGGCGATCGCCGACGAGACAGCCGTCCAGTTCACCAAGTACATCGACAGCATCGAGAAGGGCGCCACGAACGCCCCGCCCCTGGTCAAGGCCAGCGTTCTCAGCGACCCCAGGCCTCCGTCGTCGCCGACGAGTCCCCGCCCCGCGCTGAACCTGGCGATCGGAGGGCTCGCCGGCCTCGTCGTCGGCGTCTCGGGCGCGGTGCTGCGCCAGTCGCTGGACAGCACCGTGCGGTCGGCGGACGACGTCCGCCGCCGTCTGGGCCTCGCGACCGTGGTCGCTCTGCCCAGGCCTCCCCGTCACCGGGCGCACTCCGGGCACGTCGGCGCCACGACGCCCCGGGACGAAGCGATGAACCAGCTCCGCACCCGGCTGCGCTTCTCCGCCGACGGGCGCAGTCCGAGCTCACTCGTGATCGCCGGCTCCCTGCCCGGCGAGGGCAGGACGGAGACCGCCGTCGACCTGGCGGCGAACGTCGCGCGGACGGGCCGGAACGTCGTCCTCGTCGAGGGCGACCTGCGCCGGCCTCATCTGGCCAGGACCCTGGACCTCCCCCGCACGACCGGGCTCACCGAGGTCCTCACCGGCGCCACACCCCTGAACGGCGCCCTCCAGGACTGGGGAGACGGGCTGATGCGGGTGCTCACAGCCGGCACCCCGCCCCCGGATCCGGCCGCGCTGCTCTCGTCCCGCTCCATGACACAGCTGTTCCGCGGTCTCGAGGCGGACGCCGATCTCGTGGTCGTGGACAGTCCACCGCTGCTCCCCTACGCCGACGCGGCCATCCTCGCCTCGGAGGCGGAGGCCGTACTCCTCGTCATCCGCCTCGGCAAGGTCCGCTACGAAGCCGTGCGCCGGGCGATGGAGAGCCTGGCCTCCGTCCATGCGCGCGTCCTCGGCGCCGTTCTCACCGGGCTGCCCGCCGAGAAGTTCGCGCACCAGCAGCCCGACGGCCGGCCGACGAGGCAGAGCGGTCCTGCGGCCCCGCGCCGCAAGCACTCACCGGAGTCCGAAGCGGACGGCACGCCCGTGTCCACCGGCGTCGGCTCCACCACCGGACGCCACCCGTAGGACACCGGGAGGATCCGCATGTCGCAGGCGCAGTACACCTCCGTGCTGATCATCGGCATCCTGGGCCTGCTGGCCCTGTTCCCCTGGGCCGTCGCCTTCCACAGGGCCCACGTCTTCAGGGACTGGGATCTCACCGCCACGCTCGTTCTCGTGGTCGGTGTGCTGGCCAACACGGAGGCCGCCGCGTACATCATCGGTTCGGGCCGCAAGGAGCGCCTGGACCCCCAGGGCCGGACCGTGATCGGATTCCCGGATTGGGTGAACCGGATCGACATGGTCGCGAACGGCCTGATCCTGGTCGCCTGTGCGCTCTTCGTCCTCTACCGGCTGCTGATGGCGCGTGCCCGCATCAATACGGCACCCCTCATCGCCGTGATGATCGTCCTGGCTCTGGGCGCCTCCGACGGCCTGCACGGACAGCCGTTGTGGGCCCCCAGGCAACTCACCCTGCTGATGGCCCTGTTCGCGGCCGCGGTCGGGCGGCCAGGACGTTCGGCGTTCCTCGGTGGCGCAGCCGTCGCCATGGTGTACACCGTCATCAGCGGTGTCGAAGCACTCGTGGCCCCGACGAGTGTCGTACGCCCCTGTCGCGCGGACAACGCCTGCAACGTTCTCGGCATCCACTACGCGGGCGTGTTCAGCAACGAGAACATCTTCGCCCTGCTGCTGCTGGTGTGCGTCCCCTTCGCCTGGCTGGGCCTGCGGGGTGGTGTGCGGATCGTCCTCTCCTGCTACCTCGCGTTCCTGGCGCTGGTCACCGGGAGTGTGCTCGCCGGCACGGCCGCGGTCGTCACGGTGATCCTGTTGGTGCTGCTGCGCCCGAAACTCGCCGACGAGGAGCTCCCGGGGACCCCGCCCGTCACGCCGGCCCACAGGTTCATCGGGATGTCGGCCGTGCTCTCGGCGGTGGCCATCGGTGTCGTCGTGCCGCTGCGCCACGCGGACTTCGGCGATCTGAGACTGCGTGCGGCGATCTGGGACATGGCCAAGGAGGAGTGGACGCGCTCGCCGCTTCTCGGATACGGGGGCAAGGCCTGGTCCGCCAAGTACGAGCAGGGCGCGATTCCCGCCGCGGTCTCGCCGTCGCTCCACAACGAATGGATCGATGTGCTCTACGCGGGCGGACTCGTCGGCGTCTTCCTCTTCGCCGTGCTGCTCGTGTATCTCCTGTTCCGTGACGGGCCCCGAAGGCTCCCCGCCGCGGCCTGCGTCCTGCTGCCGGTGCTGCTGGGCTCGGTGCTGGAGCGGCCGTGGTCCTTCGGCATCAGCAATTCGCTGACCTTCGCACTCCTCGCGACCACGTTGATGCCGATCGGCGCACGTCTGGGCGCGACGCCCGAACCGCTGCCGGAACCGCCGGGCGAAGGCAGGTCCGAACCCGCGGGTGTTCTCTCAGGAGACTCCCTGTCCTGACAGGTCCAGGGCGCGCAGATGATTGCTGTACCGGGGCGAGAGATAGTCCCCGTACTCACCGTTCCGCATCGCGTCACGGATCTCGCGTATGCCGTCGACGACCCGGAAACTGTTGGTGAACGAGAGTGCCTGTCGTATCAGGGAGAAATCCACTCGGTAGTTCCGTGGGTCGTCGACTTCCCCGAGGAAGTCGGTCACCGATCCGGGGACTTCCCGCCGGACCAGTTCGGCCAGGTCCCGGATCAGGTAGTTCTCCTCGTTCGAGCCGCAGTTGTACACCGCGGCCGACGAACCGGGCCTCTTCCGCAGGCACTTGAGGACGCCCATGGCCGCGTCCCGCACATGGATGAACGGCCGCCACTGAGCCCCTCCGTGGACCGCGATGTGTCCCTCCGCGATGGCATTGGCCGTCATGACGTTCACGGCCAGGTCGAAACGCATCCGGGGCGACAGGCCGTGGAGCGTCGCGAAACGCAGAATGCAGGGCTCCGGCCCACCGCCGCGCGGCGAGAGAAGGTAGTGCTCCGCCAGCACCTTCGTCTGCGCGTACACCGACTGGGGGTTGAGGGGGGACCAGACGTCGACCTGTTCGCCCGCCGTGCTCCCGTAGTTGCTGCAGGTGGACGCGAAGACGATCCGACCCACCCCGAACTTCCTGCATGCCTCCACGACCCGGATCGTCCCCAGGTAGTTCGTCGCCATCGCCAGATCCTCGTCCACCCCGCACGCGGGATCTCCGACGATCGCGGCGAGGTGAACCACCGCGTCGGCACCGGCGAGCAGGGTCTGCCAGGCGCCCGGGTCCAGTACGTCCCCCCGCTCATACGTCACATGGGGCAGTTCCCGCTGCGTGTCCGACACATAGCCGCTGTCGAGGGACACGACCTCGAATCCGTTGTGGGACAGCAGATCGTCGACGACAGAGCCCAGATACCCTTGCCCCCCTGTGACGAGAACGCGTGTGAGTTTCATCTGCCTTGCCTTCCGACCATTCCATCGGTTGCTTTTCGATCTTCACGGACCCACCGCAGGAACTCCCGGTAGACGGCGAAGGTGGCCCGCAGCTCCACGCGCTGTCCGCGCAGTGCCGCTCCGGCCAGCCGGGCCACGGGTTCCACGGACAGGCTCAGGGCTGTCAGCAGCCACGCCTGGTACCGGGGCCAGTGCTGGAACATGTAACGGGTGCGGCTGCGCAGCAGCAGGTAGTGCCGCCACGGTCCGAGCTGGGCCGAGCTGACCTGACCGGCGTGATAGACGCGCGCTTCACTGATGTGGTACGAGGGCCGGCTCAACCCGCTTGCCCGCAAGGCGAAGTCGACCTCCTCCAGGTACAGGAAGTAGCCGTCGTCGAAGCCGTCGAGCTCGGCGAACAGAGAGCTGCGCACCAGGAAGAACGCTCCTATGACCTGGTCGACCGGGCCGGAGTGGGCGAGTTCCCGCGGCCGCAGGTGGTGGGGCGGGAAGAGGGCGGGCACCAGCCGGTCGAGCCCCGTCATCCTGCCGACGAAGATGCGCGGGCTCGGGAACCTCGAGCAGGAGAGTTGCGGGCGTCCGCGCGCGTCCACCATGCGCGCCCCGAAGATGCCGAAGCCTTCGGCCCAGGGTTTCCCCAGCACCTCACCCGTCACCCGCAGTGTGTCCGGATAGAGCTCGGTGTCGGGGTTGAGGAAGAGCAGGAACTCCGCGTCGCACAGCGTCGCCCCCTGGTTGCACGCCCGGGCGAAGCCGCGGTTCTCGGCGTTGCGTATCAACCGGACCGGCAGGCCGGGAACATCGAGGTGCCGGAGCGAGCCGTCGCTCGACGCGTTGTCGACGACCACCACCTTGCCGACGCGGAGCACCGACCGGTCGGCACGGGCGATGGAGCGCAGACAGTTCCCGAGACAGCGACCGGTGTTCCAGTTGACGATCACGATGTCGACGGTGCGCGGTCGTGGCGGCGCGGTGGTCATCGCGGGCCGTGCCTCACTGCCGAGGCGGCCTCCCGCTCGCTTCCCGCGGGCGTCGGGTCCAGAAGCCGGAGCAGCGGCTCCAGAGTCCGGTTCCAGTCCAGTCGCCGCCCCTGCTCGTAGGCCGCGTCGCTCGCCCTCCGCCACCGGTGTGCGTCACCGAGCGACTCGACGACGGCCGTGAAGTTCTCCTCGGTGTAGGGCACCGAGCCGCGCAGCAGATCGAGATGGCGCCGCCAGGCCGGGACCAGGACGGGCAGTCCGTAGGCCAGGTAGTGCAGGTGCTTCGCCGAGAAGCCCTCTTCACGGATCGGGTCGCGCGTACAGGTGATCAGTCCGAACTGGTACTCGCTGAGGATCTCGGGAGACGCGTAGCCGCGGTAGGCGATGCCGAGCGACGGGTCCGGCGGTGGGCCGCCGTAGACGTCGATGTGGGGGTACAGCCGACCGAGTCGTCCGAGCAGAGGAAGATCGATGAACTGGCTGCTGAGGGACCCGACGTAGGCCACACGCGGCGGATCCGCCCACCGTGCGCGCCGGGCCGAGGGAGTGCAACCCCAGTTGAGCTGGAGGAAGTTGTCTCCGCTGATGCCGTAGTGGGCCTGCGCGTAACGGGCATAGGTCTCCCAGGAGAACGACAGATGCTCCATCCCCTCCAGGAAGTCCCTCTCCCAACGGCGGAACCTCCTGTGCTGCCGCTCGGTCAGCCGTCCTTCGTGGCGTACCTCGTCGGCCCAGGGGTTGGGGCAGTCGTAGAGGGTCTCGGCCCGCGTGCCCGTCGTGAGCACGCCCGCGTCGAAGGGGGTCTCGCAGATGACGAGGTCGAAGTCGTCGAGGGCCAGTTCGGTCCGCAGGATGCGCCGCCGCAGACGGTGGTCCGTCAGCAGTACGTAGTACGACAGGTGGCGCCGCCCGAAACGCCATCGCCGGGTGAGGGCCTTGGAAGCGATGTCGTTCGCGTACAGGGCCAGTTTGGCGGGGCGGGGTGATCCCGGGAGCATCCGGCCGGGAGAGCCGGGGGTACTGGACGCACGAGCAAGGCAGTTGGTGTCCACCAGGCGTACGTCGTGGCCGTGGTCCAGCAGGAACCGCTCGATCGCCAGCGGCTTGACGCTGTTCGCGTATCCGTCGAGCTGCGCCACGATCAGGACGCGCTTGGGCGGCCGGGGGTGCGGGCGGCCGGGTGTGGTGGGAGTCATGACGTCTCCTCCTTCAGAAGCACTCGCTCCGGCACCCTTGGCGCACGGATGAGATCGCGGGCCATGAGCGCCCATGCGACCCCGAGACCGACGAGGACCGGCACGCCGGCCAGCAGCAGCGGGAGCGCTCCGTGCCAGCCGGTTCTCAGCACGAGGAGCTCTCCGCCGCCGGCGGTCAGCACGGCGAGCGCCGTGGCCGGCACCCATCTCCTCGGCAGGCGTCCGTCCCGCAGACCCGCCAGGCGGCGGCAGAGCAGAACGAGGTACAGGGAACCCGCGACCAGCCCGATCGAGGTCGCCAGTACGACGCCGATCACCCCCCACAGCATGGTCAAGGGCACGGTGAGGGCCAGGTTCACCGCCGTCGAGCACCAGGAGTAGCGGGTCTCGAGCCCGGGGCGGCCGATCGCCCGGACGAAGCAGGTGCGCATCCCGGTGAACGCCACCTGCACGACGTATCCGGTCAGCAGAACGGCGGCCACCGCCCCGCTGAGGGCGAGTCCCGGGCCCAGCCACACCACGACCGCCGGCCCCACCGCCGCGATCGTCACCGTCCCGTAGGTGAGCACCGCGGGCAGCCACCGGGACTGGAGCACATGGAAGTCCCCCACCGCTCCGGGCAGTTGCCGGGTGGCGTAGACGTGCGTCATGCGGGTGAGGATCGGCGGGAAGGCGTAGAGCGGCAGGCTGCGCAGGGCGGTCGCCGCCTGGTAGCCGGCGGCGTAGATGCCCACGTATCGCACCGGCAGCAGTACGGCGACCACCAGGGCGTCGATCTCCCCGTTCAGGAAGACGGTGAATCCGGACAGCTGCATACGGGAGGCGTAACCGACGAAGACCCGCCGCTCGGCCGATCGGGGCAGCAGCGGTCGCCGGACGCGGAAGTGCCGTGCCCCCGCGGCGAATCCGCCGACGGTCACGAGCAGGTATCTGAGCGTGGTCAGGAGTGCGAGCGGCAGCAGGTCGTGCCCGTCGTGGACGACCGCGGTCACGGCGACCGCGTAGGTGAGGCACGAACCGGCGCTGACGGCCGCGAGGCTCCGGAAGCGGGCGTTGGCCTGCAGCAGCGCGATCGCGGAGTTGGAGATCAGCGCCAGCGTCAGAAGCGGGCCCAGGACCAGCAGGAGTTGCCCGGCTTCCGCCGTCAACCGTGGTGGAACGTCCAGCGCGGTCACGATCCGGGGGCCGATGAGCGCGGCGAGTCCGGTGACGAGTGCGCCCAGTCCGAGGAAGACCGACACCGAGCCGACGACCAGCCTCCCCGTGGCGTCCTGGTCACCGCGCACACCGTGGTAGGCGTAGAAGCGCGCCAGTGAGGCGCCCACTCCCCCGTCCAGCACGGTGAGGGTGGCGAGGAAGACGAGGATCAGCGACCAGACTCCGAACCGGTCCAGTCCCAGTCGATGGATCAGGTACGGCGTCAGCGCCAGATTGGTGAGCAGCGGCGCGATCTGCGCGAGCGCGCTGAATCCCATCCCGGAGGCGAGTGCCCGGGCGGGGCCCACGGCCGCGGCCGACGGGCTCCGCAGTCGTCCCGGACGAGGGCGCAGACGCACGTGACCGCCTCACTTCCCGCTGCCGGGCGGGTGTTCCGTCACGATCCGGTGGCACAGCGTCCGCAGGCCGGCCCGGTCGAGGATCAGCGCGTACTGGCGGTCGATCATCTCCGACCGGACGATCGGCGCGGTGGTGAAGTGGGTGTCCGCGGAGTTCAGATGGCGCAGTCCGAAGACGAGGCCGCGCAGGTCGCCGTTGGACAGACGGTCGTCCACGCTCACGGTGCGGGTGATCGCGTCGAGCATCCGGTTGACCCGCAATGGGTGGGTGATGCTCACATGGCCCCGGATCTCCACGGCGAGAGCGCGGAGGAACTGCTGCTGCCGTTTCATCCGGTCCAGCTCTCCGCCCGGCAGGCCATGGCGTTGCCGGACGTAGGCGAGCGCCTCGTGACCGTGCATGACATGGGTTCCGGCCGTGAAGTGCCGTCCCTGCGCCGGATCGTAGGAGTCCGCGGCCACCGTGATCGGCACCCCGCCCACCGCGTCGGTGAGGGCCCTGAAGCCGTGCCAGTCGATGACCGCGAAGTGGTCGACCCGCACTCCGGTGAGCTGTTCGACCGTCTGGATGAGGAGCGGCGGACCGCCCCAGGAGAACGCGGCGTTGATCTTCGCGGATCCGTGTCCGGGGATGGGCACCCAGCTGTCACGGGGCAGCGAGACGGCGTAGGACGTGCGCTCACCGGGGCCGAGATGCACGAGCATCAGCGTGTCGCTGCGCTGCGCGCCGAATCTCCACAGGGCCGCCGTGGCCGCGTCCCCGGTGGTGGGCTTCGCGGAACGGCTGTCGACGCCGGCGAACAGGAACGTGGTGCCGCCGCTGTCCTGGGCGCCCGGCCCGTGCGGTTTCTCCGGCCTGGGGCCCGTGGGGAAGGCGTCGGGTATGCGGGCGACCTTGTCGCCGTAGTGGTCGGTGGCCCACCAGATGCCCCCCGCGCCCACCCCCAGCAGCGCGACCACGGCGACCAGCAGGCTCAGGGACAGCACCAGCACCCGGCGGCGCCTGCGGCCTCTGCCGAGCGCGGGCCTCGGTGTCCACTGAGACCACTCGCGGTGCGGGAACATCAGGGCTCCTCGACGTACCGGCCCGTCATGGCACGGTGCGCCTCCGCTGTCCGGCCGGTGTGGAAGGGGGATCCGGCGGGCCGTTCGCGTGCCAGCAGGGCCAGCTCGGCGCAGACCCGGTCGACCACCCGCTCGGTGAGGAACGGGTGCAGCGGCAGGGACAGCAGCTGCGGGAAGAGCGCGTCGGCTCCCGGCAGGCCACCGAGCGGTTTCAGCGCGTTTCGCCGGAAGAACGGCAGGTGGTGCAGAGGGATGAAGTGGACGGAGGTGCCGATGCCCCGCTTCGACAGCGTGTCCACGAGTTCGTCGCGGCCGGTGCCGTACTCCGCCAGGACCCGCACCACGTACAGGTGACGGGCGTGGTTCCCGGGCGTGGGGACGTCCAGCGGCCGGATCCCGGGAATGGTCGCGAGCAGGGTGTCGTATCGCGTGGCCAGGGAGTGCCGCCGTCGCTGCCAGTCGTCGAAGTGACCCAGCTGTGCCCTCCCGATGGCGGCCTGCACATCCGTCATGTTGGCCTTCAGGCCCGCCTCCTCCACCGTGTACCGCCAGCGACCGCCCGGCTGCGTCCGCCGCCAGGCGTCCGCGGACATTCCGTTGAGCCTCGAGCGGCGGATCCGTACGGCGAGCTCCGGATCGTCGGTGGTGACCATGCCCCCCTCGCCGATGGGAAGGTTCTTGGTGGCGTAGAAGCTGAAGCAGGTCGCCCTCGACAGGGTGCCCACGGACCGGTCCCCCACCGACGTCCCCAGAGCGTGGGCGGCGTCCTCGACCACGCGGGTGAGGGGCAGCCCGGCGGCCTCGGCGAGCTCGGCGACCGGTGTCGGGGCCCCGGCGTAGTGAAGGACCATCATCGCCCGAGGCCGGCCGCAGGCCGCCGCGGCACGGGCGACGGTGTCCGCGGTCGGTGTCGCCGTACGCGGGTCGACATCGACCAGGACCGGCCGCAGTCCCGCGTGCAGGACGGCGTGGGCGGCACCGCAGAAGGTCACGTCGGGGATCAGCACAGCCGCACCGGGCGGCAGTGCGAGGCCGCGCAGCGCCAGCTCCAGCGCCGCCGTGCACGAGCTCACCGCGATGGCGTGCTCGGCCCCGACGCGGGAAGCGATCTCGCTCTCGAAGAGCTCCGTCTCATGACCGGTGGTCACCCAGCCCGAGGCGAGCACGCCGTCCGCCGCCCTGCGGGCCTCCGGACTGATCCAGGTCACCGCGAACGGTACGTCGGGCGGATCCACACGGTCCGCCGGCAGTGCGTCCGCGGGGTGCGCACCGTTGAGGGGAGGCCGGGCCCGCTCGACGAGGTCCTGCGCGGGCCGGAGACGATGAGCTGCCATGGCTCACTCCCAACGCTGTTTGCTCAGCGGAACGACAGCGCACGCGAAACGCGTATATTTACGCCGTATACGTACACTCTCCACCCAGGGGTGTATAGAGTCAACACAGGTGGAAAGCGACGCGGTCGAAAGCGGAGGCGGGCATGGCCAAGGAGCAGGCGCGGAGAACGGGCGCGGGAGGCGGTGCTCCGGCACGCCGCGCGAGCGACCGCGGCCGTTACGGGCGGCTCAGCCGGCAACGCGTGCTCGCCAGCGCCCTCGACCTGGTGGACCGGGAGGGCCTCTCCGCCCTGAGCATGCGCAGGCTCGGCGCCGAGCTCGGGGTCGAGGCCATGGCCCTCTACCGCTACGCGGAGGGCAAGGAAGCGCTTCTCGACGGCCTGGTGGAGGCCCTGTACCTGGAGCTGGAGGAACGGCTGGCCCCCCAGTCGGGCACCGGCGCCGAGGAACCCGACTGGCGCAGCGGGCTGCATCGCATCGCCCGGGCCACCTACGACGTCTGTCTCGCGCATCCTCACGCGGTTCCGCTGCTCACGACGCGGATGCTGGCCGTACCACTGGCCCAGCGCCCCCTGGCCGTCCTGAGGGACCACGAGAGAGTGCTCGCCCTGCTCGAAGGCGCCGGCTTGGACAAGCCCCGCACGTCGGCCGCGTTCCGCGCCTTCACCGCATGGCTACTGGGCTATGTGTCCGCGGAACTCCGCCCGATGGTGGACAACGCCGAGGAACCGGATCCCGCCTTCCGCCTCGGGCTGCACCGGATGCCGCCCCATGAGTTGCCCAGGCTCCGGGAAACGGCCCCCGCGCTCGCCGAAAGGGGCGGTCCCGAGGACCTGGAAGCAGGACTGGACGCACTGCTCGACCGCTTCACCGCGGCGGAGTGACAGACGGACGATCGATTCGCATACGCGATCTGGACAACTGAAAAACCTGGGGTAGAGTGCCGCATTCGAGCGGCACCGACCGCTGATATTGTTTCAGGCACACGGAGTCAGTTGCTTTGTTCCGAGCGCAAAGATCACCAGCGGTCATATCCTCCGCTTCCCCCTCCGCCTCCATCCCCCGCAGATCCATGTTGGCACTGGCATCGATCCCACTCCTGGCCATGGCGCGCCGCCCGTCGGGCGGCGGCAGTGTGCATGTGGTGGACCATCCCACTCCGCAGTCGGCGGCCGATGCCGCCGGCGGCAAACGTCTCGTGTTCCCGGCGGGTCGGACGTACACGGTCACCTCCTTGTCCATTCCGTCCGACTGCTATGTCGAGGGAAATGGCTCCACTCTCCGGTTCCCTGACGGGTCCACGACGTCCACCACCCAGAGCGACGAGATCCTGACGGTGCGCGGATCGGGCGTCACGATCGACAACCTCAGGTTCGACGGGCGGGCTTCCCACCAGGGAGCCACGTGGTCCCAGTTCCGCCACTGCGTGCGGATCCACGGGAACTTCAGCGACGTGACCGTCAAGAACTGCGAGTTCACCGACATCATCGGTGACGGCGTCTATGTGAACATCGGTGGTTCCGCCCGCAACTGCGACATCGGCCCGAACAACACCTTCACCTCCGACCACGCCAACCGGAACGGTGTTTCCGTCGTTTCCGGAACACACATCGAAGTGCACGACAACACATTCGTCGGGTGTTCGCGGTCCGGTATGCCGGGACCCATCGATCTTGAGCCCAACTCCTCCGGCGAGACGCTGTCCGACGTGTCGATTCACCACAACAAGATCGTCGGCGGTTCCGTGGAGGGCACGGGAACACTGCCGGGAATCGTCTACAGCGGATTCCAGAACGCCGCGGCCGACAACGTCAACATTCACGACAACGACATCAGCGGCACCCGCTTCACCGATGGCGTCCTGATCATCGGGATCAGCGGGGGCCCGTTCAACGCGGCGCGGAATCTCAACGTGTACGGCAACAGGATTCACGGCATCGGACACGCGAACAGATTCGGCGTGAGCATCAATCACTACATCGGCGCCAATGTGTACGACAACGTGCTCGACGGCATGCAGTGGGCCATCTACAACTACAAGGGCGCTCTGGGTACCGCGCTCAGGAACACGTTCATCGGAGTCACCACGGACATCACGAACGACGACCCGCACTATGCGTAGGTGACCGGCCGGGACCCCTCAGTGCTCATGCGGCTCCTCCCGATGCACCGGCCCGTGCGGCTCCTCGCAGTGGGCCGCGTCGCCGATGGGGAGGAGGTCGCGGTCGCCGGGGAGGGCGAGCTGGAGGACGGGGGTGGGGGCGTGGTCGACCTGGAGGGTGGTGTGGGTGATGCCGTGGCCGTGGCGCAGGAGTTCCTCCAGGTCGCGGCGGACGGCATGGCAGTCGCCGCCGGGCTCGACCAGGATGTGCGCGGACAGGGCGGCCTGCCCTGAGGTGATCTGCCAGACGTGCAGGTCGTGGACCTCGACGACGGTCGCCCTGGCGACCAGCTCGTCGCCCAGCCGGTCCGGGTCCACGTCGGCGGGGGCGGCCTCCAGGAAGATACGGCCGGACTCACGCAGCAGTCCGTAGCCGGCCTTGGCCATGAGCGCGACGACCACGAGGGTGGCGATGGCGTCGGCGCGGGCGAAACCGGTCAGGACCACGATCAGTGCGGCGACCGCGGTGCCGATGAAGGCGAACAGGTCGTTGAGGATGTGCTGGTAGGCGCCCTCGACATTGAGCGAGGAGCGGTTGGCGCGGGAGAGACACCAGGTCGCCACCACGTTCACCGCGATACCCGCCAGCGCGGTGGCCAGCATCAGTCCGCCCTCGACCTCGGGCGGGGAGATCAGCCGGCGGACCGCCTCGTACGCCAGCCACGCCCCGAGGAGCAGCAGGGTCAGCCCGTTGGCCTGGGCCGAGAGGATCTCGGCGCGTTTGAGGCCGTAGGTGAAGCCGCCGCGGGCCGGGCGGGCGGCCAGGCGCATCGCGATCAGCGCGAGGACGATCGACGCCGCGTCGGTGAGCATGTGCGCCGCGTCCGAGATCAGGGCCAGCGAACTCGCCATGATGCCGATGACGACCTCGACCGCCATGAACGCGGCGATCAGCGCGAGGGCCGTCGCCAGCCAGCGGCGGTCGGCGTCCGCCGAGACACCGTGGGAGTGACCGGCGTGCCCGGCGTGACCCGTGTGCCCCGCGTGACCGGCGTGTGGGCCCGCGCCGTGCCCGTGCCCGGAGCCGTGCTCATGCGCCGGCCCGTGGGCGTGGCCGTGATCACTCATGCTGGCGCCTTCCCCCTCGCGAACGGTGTCCTGCTGGCAGTGAAACGCACCAGGGCACGAATCACCAAAGACTGCACCGGTGACCGTTGTCATCTCCGTTAACACGACTCCGACCTGCGGGAACAGGGGTGGGGCAGAGGGCGCTCAGGGGCTGGTGAGGATCGCCAGTTGCCGGGTGGTCCGGGTCATCGCCACGTAGTGGTCGACCGCTCCCTCGATGCCCTCGCCGAACCTGTCCGGGTCGACGAGGACGACCAGGTCGAACTCGAGGCCCTTCGAGAGCTCCGGGGTCAGGGAGCTGACCCGCGGTGTCGCCGGGAACGTGGGGTCGCCGATGACGCAGGCGATCCCTTCCGCATGCGCGGCGAGCCAGGTGTCGAGGACGGTGTCCCGGTCGGACGTGGAGCCGTGCACGACGGGGATGCCGGAGCTGCGGATGGAGGTCGGCACGTTGGCGTCGGGGAGGGCGGCGCGGATGACCGGCTCGGCCTGGGCCATGACCTCCTCCGGGGTGCGGTAGTTGATGGTGAGGGAGGCCAGGGTGATCCGGTCGAGCCCGATCCGCTCCAGCCGCTCCTGCCAGGTCTCGGTGAAGCCGTGCCTGGCCTGGGCGCGGTCCCCGACGACGGTGAAGCTCCGGGACGGACAGCGCACCAGCAGCATCTGCCACTCGGCGTCGGTGAGTTCCTGGGCCTCGTCGACGACGACATGGGCGAACGGGCCCGCGAGCAGGTCCGGCTCGGGGACGGGCAGTTCGCCCTCGTCGACCAGGCTGACCTTGGCGTCCTCGCCGCGCAGCATCCGCACCAGGCCCATTCCCTCGTCGCCGTCGGCTCCGGAGGTGGACACCGCCTCGATCAGGTTGTCGACGACCTGCTCCATGCGCTCGCGCTGGGCGGCGAGCACGGCCGCATCACGGCGCCTGCGCCGCGCCTCCTCGGGATCGCCGAGCCGCTGCCGTGCCGCGTCCAGGATCGGCAGGTCGGACACGGTCCAGGCCTGCGGGGCGTCCTTCCGCTGGAGCCTGCGGACCTCGTCGGGGCTCAGCCAGGGCGCGCACATCCGCAGATAGGCGGGGACCGACCACAGGTCTCCCACCACGTCGGCCGCCTCCAGCAGCGGCCACGCGCGGTCGAAGGCCGTCACCAGGTCCCGGTTGCGCAGCAGCGACCTGCGCAGCAGCCGCGGCGAGACGTCCTCGCCGTCGTGCTTGTCCTCCAGGAGGATGAGCAGTTCCTCCCAGACCTGGTGGCGCGCCTCGTTGTGCGGGGTGCCGGGTTCCGCCGCGTCGAAGGCGGTGGCCCAGTCGTCGGCGGTCAGCTGTACGTCACTCCAGTGGGTGGTGACCGTCAGCTCCTCGGTGGGCGGCTCCTCGTAGAACCTGACGGCCTTCTCGACCGCCCGCACCAGGTCCGCCGACGCCTTCAGCCGGGCCACCTCCGGGTCGGTCTCGGCCCTCGCGTCGGCGCCCTCCGCGACGAGGTCGCGCAGGGTGCAGGTCTGCACGCCCTCCTCACCGAGGCTGGGCAGCACGTCGGAGACATAGGCCAGGTAGGGCCGGTGCGGGCCGACGAACAGGACACCGCCGCGCCGGTGGCCGAGCCGCGGGTCGGAGTAGAGCAGGTAGGCGGAGCGGTGCAGGGCGACGACGGTCTTGCCGGTGCCCGGACCGCCGTCCACCACCAGGGCTCCCCGGGAGCCCGCGCGGATGATGGCGTCCTGGTCGGCCTGGATGGTGCCGAGCACGTCCCGCATCCGCTCCGACCTGTTGGTGCCGAGGCTGGCGATGAACGCGGACTGGTCGTCGAGCGCGGCGTGTCCGGCGAAGGCGTCGGGGGTGAACACCTCGTCCCAGTAGTCGCCGATCCGGCCTCGCGTCCAGCGGTACCGGCGGCGGCTGGCCAGGCCCATCGGGTTGGCGTGGGTGGCGCCGAAGAACGGCTCGGCGGCGGGCGAGCGCCAGTCGACCAGCAGCCGGCGCCCGGTGCTGTCCGTGAGGCCGAGCCGCCCGACGTACACGGGCTCGCCGTCGTCCGCGCCGACCATGCGCCCGAGGCACAGGTCGAGGCCGAAGCGGCGCAGGGCGCGCATACGGGAGGTCAGCCGGTGGATCTCGGTGTCCCGGTCCATGGCCTGCCGGCCCTCACCGCCGGGCGCCCGGCGTTCGGCGGCGAGGCGGTCGGTGAGTTCGGCGATCGTCTGCTCCAGGCACTCCGCGATGGCCGCGAAGTGCCGTTCGTCGTCCGCGATCAGCGCGGGGTCGGCCTTGGCGGACAGCCGGCCGGGAAGGTCGAACGCACTGGTGGTCAGGGGGTTCACTGCATCAGCTCCGATTGGGGGTCGCGTACGACCCGATCGAGCGGTGGGGCGCGGCGAGGCCCGGCGCGCCCCACCGGCTCATGTGTTCAGGGATCCGGGGTTCACGCGGACACGGGCCGCCGGCCCCCGCCGATCTCCTCGACGAGGAGTTTCGCAGCCAGCGCGGCGCCGTCGGGGCGGATGGTCCCGGCCACGGTCCTCGCCCGGTCGCGGGTCCCGTCGCTCAGGGCCGTCCCCAGGGCGGCCGACAGGGACTCCACGGTCGGGGTCGGCCCGTCGTGGGCGGCACCGATGCCCAGCTCGGCCACCCGCGCGGCCCACTTCGGCTGGTCCGCGATCTGGGGTACGACCACCTGGGGCGCGCCGGCCCGGGCGGCGGTGGCGGTCGTACCGGCCCCGCCGTGGTGCACGACGGCGGCCACCCGGCCGAACAGCGCCCGGTGGTTGACCTCGCCGACCGCGAAACAGTCGTCCCCGTCGTCGACCGGGCCCAGCCCGGCCCAGCCGCGCCCGACGAGCACCCGGCGGCCCCGCGCGCGTACCGCCTCGACGGCCACCCGGGCGAGGTCGGGCGCGCCACGCATCGCCATGCTGCCGAAGCCCACGTACACCGGCGGCTCCCCGGCTTCGAGGAACGCGGACAGGTCGTCGGGCAGCGGCCGCTCGTCCGGGAGCATCCAGGCGCCGGTCTGCACGAGTTCGAGGAAGGTCATGTCCTTCCAGGGGGCCAGGACCGGGTCGGCCGCCAGCCACACCCGGCCGCCGAGGACATGGTCGCGGACATTGTCCACCGGGGGCAGGCCGATCGCCGCGCGACGGGTGTTGAGCGCCTCGCCGTACAGCGCGTTCACGCGTTCGGCGTCCAGGTCCCACAGCGCCCTGTTGTCGGTCACACCCGCCGGGGCCGGCTTGCCCGGACGCGCCGAGGGACCGTGGTGCGGGGACGGCAGTCCCATGATGTGGAAGCTCGCGATCACATAGTGGATGCCCAGCTTCTCGGTCACCGAACGCGCCCCGGCCGGCATCAGACCGGTCGCCACCAGCGCGTCGCATCCCTCGGCGGCCGGCAGGACCGTCTCGAAGTGCGCGGCCACCAGGGCCGGCGCCAGCTGGAACGCGTCCGCGGGCGCCGCCCCGGTCACCAGGGCCCGTACCGACGGCCCGAACGGCACATGGTCGATGCCGACGCCGTCCAGCAGCTCGGCGTACTCCTCGTCCGGCGGCGCGCACACCCGCGCCTCGACGCCGAGATCCCGCAGCGCCACCGCGAGGGCCGCCAGCGGCTCGACGTCTCCGCGCGATCCGTAACTCATCAACAGCACACGCACTCCGGCGCCCCCATTCCGCAGTTTCCGGCTCAGCCCGGAGATTCTGCGGCACCGAGGGGGCCTTGCCGCAAGCCCCCCGGTGTGCTATAAGGTGAGTAGTGGCAAGGAGAGGTCAACTCCCTTGCTCTTTTCTGTTTCTACGGCTGCTCTTCTACTTTCTACGGCTGCTCTTCATCGTTTCTACGGCGGCCTGGGCTACGAGGGACGTGCGGCGGTCGAGCGGGCGTGGCCCCACCACAGTCCGCCCGCCACCGCCAGCGACGCAAGTCCCAGTACCCCGACGGCGGACGCGAGGCTGCCGACCGCGCTCTCCAGTCCGATCAGCACCAGCGGGCACACGAACTCGCCCGCGAAGAAGGCCGCCGTCCACAGACCGGTGCCGCGGCCGCGGTCGGCGTAGTCCAGGCGGGACATCGCCAGGGTCAGCAGGGACGGCAACAGCACGCCCGTACCGAGGCAGTTGAGGACCGCGCCGACGATCAGCGGCACCGGATTCCCGGACAGTGCCATCACCACGAAGCCGGCGGCGCACAGGGCGAACACCAGGGGCAGGCGACGCCGGGGCATCCCGCGCAGCTTGGTGAAGGTGAGGGATCCGACGACGGTGGCCGCGCTGGCGAGGGCGGTGGCCAGGCCGATGACACCGGTCGACTTCACGCCCAAGTCGTCGAGGAGATACGAGGTTTCGACCGGGACCGTGTAGAAGACCATCGCCCCGAAGACCGTCAGCGCGCAGATGCCCGCCAGCCGCCGTACGGGGAACGGCCGCTGTTCGGCGGGGAGTCGGCCCCTCTGCGGCTGTCCGTGCCTGGGCAGTGCCGCGGCCGTGGCGGGAGCGAGCAGCAGACCGACGGCGTAGATCCAGAAGGGGGCACGCCAGCCGGCCGAGCCCGCCGCGCCGCCGATGACGAAGAAGGCCGTCGCGGAGGCCGAGGCGCACATGGTCTGCAGGGCGAGATAGCGGTCCCGGACGCGTCCGCTGTAGTAGTCGCCGATCAAGGTGGTGCAGCAGGTCATGATGGCGGCCTCGGTGATGCCGACCAGGACCCGGCTGGCGACGATCGCCCCGAGGGAGTCCAGCCAGAGCGGGGCGGTTCCGAAGACGGCGTAGAGCAGGGTGGCCACGACCAGCAGGCGGGTGCGGCCGAGGCGGTCGACGATGACACCGGCGAAGGGGGCCAGGAGGGCGAGGGCCAGGGCGGGGACGGTCAGGACCACCGGGACGAGCGCCTTCGCGCCCGGTGTCGAGGCGAAGTGGTCCTGCATCTTCGGCAGGACCGGGGCGATCAGCACGGCACCGAGGACCGGGAGACAGCTGCCGGCCATCAGCAGCGTGGCACGCAGCGGTCCGGCCGGGGTCGGGGCGTCGACGGTGTCGGCGGGCGCGGGCAGGGAGACGGATCCGGGCATACGGGGCTCCACGAGCGGTGGCAGGGGGTGCCGGGCCGCACCACGGCCGTGGCTTTGCCACGCCGGGGAGCACCGGTGAACCCGAGGGGACTGCGCCCGGTACCAGCGGCGGGCGCCAGGAACTGCCCCGACTATGGGCAACGGCGCGCCCGCCCGCCTAGTCCCCCGGCGATCGAACTCCCGGATCACCTTCATCCACGCCGTGGATGACCTGCCCGTCCACCATGGCCCCCACGCGTGCCGCCGTCTCGCGCAGCCAGATGTGCGCGGCGTCGTGGGTGTGCACCGGATGCCACCACAGGGCCTCCTGGAGCGGGACGGCCTCGTAGGGCGCCTCCAAGATCCGTACGGGGGCGACGGCGACCAGCAGCCGGGCGAGGCGCTCCTGGACCAGGGCGATCCGGCGCGTGCCCACGACCAGGAACGGCAGCACCGTGAAGCTGTCGGCGGAGACCTCGACCTTCGGCTCGATGCCGAGCATGCCGAGCTGGCGGACCGCGGGGGCGTCGTAGGTGCGCTGGTACGTCACCCACGGCAGCCGCGCCAGGTCGTCCAGGGTGAGGCGGTCGCCGATGTCGGGGTGGTCCTCGGCGACGACGAAGACCCAGCGGTCCCGGTAGAGCTCGGTGGCGGGGTGGTCGCTGATGATGCCATGCGGGATGAGCAGGCCGTCGGTGGTGCTGAGAAGGGTGCCGACGCCCTCGACGATGCCGGGCGGGGTCTGGGTGAAGCGCAGCCGGATGCCCGGGGCCTCCCGGTGGACGGTGCGGGCGAGTTCGGCGCCGAAGACGGCCACCGCGTAGTCGGAGGAGACGAGGGTGAACTCCCGCTCCTCGCGGGCGGGATCGAAGTCGGCCTGGCTGGTGAAGAGGCGTTCCAGCAGGTCGCAGGCGGCGGAGGTGCGGTCGAGGAGGACCTGGCCGAGGGCGGTGAGCTCGTAGTGGCCGCCGACGCGGGAGAGCAGGTCGTCGTCGAAGTGACGGCGCAGCCGGGCCAGGGCGGCGCTCATCGCGGGCTGGCTGAGGCCGATCCGGCGACCGGCGCGGGTGACGTTGCGCTCCTCCAGCAGGGCCCGCAGGGCGACGACGAGGTTGAGGTCGAGGCTGGCGAGATTCACGACGGGCTGCCCATGACCACGGTCCTCATCGGCACGGCCTCCCTGAACACAGTCTCCATGAACACGACCTCCATAAACACGATGGATGATCCGCATCCACGGAATCGATTTCCCAGATTACTGGATGGCGGGCCAGATTAGTCGCACCGCAATCAGGAGGACATCCCCGTGAAACCCGCAGCCCCCTTCACGCCTTTCTCCGGCCCGTTCGCACTCGGCACCCTCTCGGCCCCCGACCAGGCGCCTTTCGCCGGTCTGGTGCTCCCGACGGGCCATGTGCTGGACCTCGGAGCGGCGTTCGCCGAGCCCGGCCTGACGGTCCGCGCGCTGCTGGAGCGCTGGGACGAGCTGCTCCCCCGTCTGCACGAGCTGGCGGGGGACGCCGACGCCGGCCGGCAGCCCTTCGAGGGCCTGCGGGTGCACGCCCCCCTCGAGCCCCGCCAGGTCTTCCAGTCCGGCGCCAACTACCGGCAGCATGTGATCGACCTGGAGGTCGCCCACCGCTCCCCCGACGACCCGCGCACGGTCGAGGCGGCCCGGGCCGAGATCGCGGAGGTCATGGACCGGCGGGCGGCCGAGGACCTGCCGTACGTCTTCATCGGCCTCCCGAGCGCGATCACCGGCCCCTACGACGATGTCGTACTTCCCGACTGGGCCGAACAGCCGGACTGGGAGCTGGAGTTGGCGGCCGTGATCTCCCGGCCCGCCCATCGGGTCCCCGTGGAGGAGGCGCTGGACCACGTCGCCGGTTACACCATCGCCAACGACCTCACCGACCGTGCCACCGTGTTCCGCCGGGACATGAAGGCCATCGGCACCGACTGGCTGCGCAGCAAGAACGCGCCCGGGTTCACGCCGCTGGGCCCCTGGATCGTGCCGGCCTCCTCGGTCGCCGACCCGGAGGATCTGCGGGTCACGCTGAAGCTGAACGGCGAGACGATGCAGGACGAGTCGACCAAGGACATGCTGTTCGGGATCGCGCGGCTGGTGTCGTACGCCTCGCGGACGGCCCGACTGCTGCCGGGCGACCTGGTGTTGACGGGGTCCCCGGCCGGAAACGGCATGCACTGGGGCCGGTTGCTGCGCGACGGCGACGTGATGGACGGCTCGATCAGCGGGCTCGGCGCTCAGCGCACCCGCTGTGTCGCGGAGGTGCCGCGATGACCGCGGACCGCCACGACCCCGAGGGCGCGATCGCCGAGGCCGCCAAGTCCTTCTCCAACTGGGGGCGTTGGGGCGAGGACGACGTGCTCGGCACGCTGAACTTCCTCGACGCGGCCAAGCGCCGCGAGGGCGCCGCGCTCATCCGGCGCGGTGAGAGCTTCTCCCTCTCGCAGAGCTTCGACATGAACGGCCCGCAGAAGGGCTGGCGACGGCGCACCAACCCCGTGCACACGATGCTGGACACCGGGACCGACGCGGCCCTCGGCAACCAGGGTTTCCCGCATGGCATCGGCGGCGCGGACGACGTGATCGCGATGCCGTTGCAGTGCTCGACCCAGTGGGACGGGCTCGGCCACATCTTCGACCACGGCAACGCCTGGAACGGACGGCGGGCCGAGAAGGTCGTCACCTCCGACGGCGACCTCGTCACCGGCATCGAGCACATGGCGCCGTATGTGGCCGGGCGCGGGGTCCTGCTCGACGTCGGCCGGGTCGTCGGCGGGGGCGGCGAGTTGCCCGACGGGTTCGCCGTCACCGAGGAGCACCTGACCGCGACGGCCGAGGCGCACGGCGTGCGCGTGGGACGCGGTGACATCGTCGTCGTCCGTACGGGGCGACTCGCGCGTGCCCGGCGCGAGGGCTGGGGCGACTACGCGGGCGGCGACTCGCCCGGGCTGTCGTTCACCACGGCCGGCTGGCTGCACCGCACGGAGATCGCCGCGATCGCCACCGACACCTGGGGCTTCGAGGTACGGCCGAACGAGTTCGCGCACGCCTTCCAGCCGCTGCACCAGGTCGCCATCCCCCATATCGGCCTGCTGATCGGCGAGATGTGGGATCCGGACGCGCTCGCCGCGGACTGCGCGGCCGACGGCGTGTACGAGTTCTGGCTCACCGCCGCACCCCTGCCCATCACCGGGGCCGTCGGTTCCCCGGTCAACCCGATCGCCGTCAAGTAACCGGCGGAACAAGGGAGTTCCCCATGACCCAGACCCGCAGCGTCATGCCCCGCAGCCGTAGCGTCCTCGTCGTGGGCGGCGGTGCCTCGGGCTGCGCCGTGACGGTCCTGCTGCGCCGCGCCGGCGCAGCCGTGGACCTGGTCGAGGCCAGACCCGACTGGAACGCCACCACCGGCTCCGGCATCACCCTCCAGGGCAACGCCCTGCGCGTGCTGCGTGAGATCGGTGTGTGGGAGCAGGTCGAGGCCTCCGGCTACCCGTTCGCCACGCTCGGGGTGACCGCCCCCGACGGCACCGTCCTGTTCGTCGGCGAGGACATCAGGACGGGCGGCGAGGACCTGCCCGCCACGGTCGGCATGCGGCGCCCGCGCCTGCAGCAGATCCTCATCGACGCGGTCCGCTCCTCCGGCGCCGGTGTGCGCCTGGGCACCACCGCCGAGGCCCTGGAGCAGGACGCGGACGGTGTCTCGGTCCGCTTCGGCGACGGCACGAGCGGCCGCTACGACCTCGTGGTCGCCGCCGACGGGCTCAACTCGGCCACCCGTGCCGCGATCGGCATCACCGAGAAGCCGGAGCCCACCGGTATGGCGATCTGGCGCACGCCCGCCCCGCGCCCCGAGGGCGTCACCCGCACCGACCTGGCCTACGGCGGCCCCGCGTTCATCGCGGGCTACTGTCCGACGAGCGAGAACACCGTCTACGCGTACGTCGTCGAGCGGTGCCGCGACCGGGCGACGATCCCTCCGGAGTCGTACGCCGACGAGATGCGCCGGCTGGCCGAGGGGTACGGCGGGGCCTGGACGGAGATCGTCAAGCACATCACCGATCCGGCGCAGGTCAACTACACCTGGTTCGACCGGCTGTTGGTCGAGGGCTCCTGGCATCGCGGGCGGGTCGTCCTCGTCGGTGACGCGGCCCACTGCTGCCCGCCGACCCTCGCGCAGGGCGCGGCGATGTCCCTGGAGGACGCGTCGGTGCTGGCGGAGCTGCTGACCGATGGCCGGGACTGGGACGAGGAGCTGTTCCAGGCGTACTACGAGCGCCGGATGCCGCGTGTGCGGACGGTAGTCGAGGCGTCCGTCCAGCTCGGCCGGTGGCAGCTCGACGGTGTCCGCGACGCCGATGTCCCCGGGCTGATCGGCACCACGATGAACTTCCTCAAGGAGCTGCCGTGACGGTGCCCACGACAGCTGTGCACGCGCCCACGATCGATGTGCACGCGCACGTCCTGCTTCCCGAGGTGGACGCCCTGGTGGCCGGACTGCCCGGTCTCGCCGAGGCCCGGGCGCTGGACGCCCGCCGCAACGGTCCCGCCGCGCTCGCCGTCAACGGCCCCATGGTGGGCGAGCGCGTCCCGCGGCTGACGGACGTGGCCGTGCGTCTCGCCGCGATGGACGCGCAGGGCGTGGACGTCCAGCTGGTCAGCCCGTCCCCCTCGCACTACCACTACTGGGCGGACGAGGAGACGGCCGAGAAGGTGTACCGGCTGGCCAACGAGGCGACCGCCGCGCACTGCGCCCGGGCGCGCGACCGGCTGCACGGTCTGGGGCTGGCGCCTCTGCAGCACCCCGAGTCGGCGGTGCGCGCGCTCGAACACGCGGTGGGCCTGGGCCTGTCGGGCGTCGAGATCTCCTCGCACGCCCCGGGCCGCGAGCTGTCCGATCCGGCGTACGAGCCCTTCTGGACGCGGGCCGAGGAGACGGGCGCGATCCTCTTCCTGCACCCGTTCGGCTGCACGCTCGACGAGCGCCTGGACCGGTGGTACCTGTCCAACACGGTCGGCCAGCCGACGGAGAACGCGGTCGCGCTGTCCCATCTCATCTTCTCCGGCGTGCTGGACCGCCATCCCGGACTGAAGGTGATCGCGGCGCACGGGGGCGGCTATCTGCCCACCCACATCGGCCGCTCCGACCACGCCTGGTCGGCCCGCTCCGACGCGGGCGCCGGCTGCGCCCACCCGCCGAGCAGCTACCTCAGCCGGCTGTACTTCGACTCCCTGGTCCACGACCCCTGCGTCCTGCGGGAGTTGATCCGCGTCGCGGGCGCCGACCGCGTGCTGCTCGGCTCCGACTTCCCCTTCGACATGGGCACCGAGGACCCCGTGGGCGCGCTGCGCGCCGCACGCCTGTCCGAGCCCGAACTCCACGCCGTACGGGGCGGCAACGCCGCCGCGCTCCTCCTGAAGGGCTGACCTCATGAGCGACCGCCTGCTCACCCATCTGCGCCACGTCGACCTCGCCGTGCCCGACTACGACAAGCAGCTCGACTTCTACTCCGGTGTCTGGGGCCTGACCAAGGTCGCCGAGGACTCCGGGATCTCCTTCCTGGCCGCCGAGGGCAGCCCCGAGCAGTACGTCGTACGGCTGCGGAAGGCCGAGGAGAAGCGTCTCGACCTGGTCTCCTACGGCGCGGCCTCGGCCGCCGACGTGGACACGCTGGCCGAGCGGCTCCTCGCCGACGGCGTACGGCTGGTCTCCCGGCCGGGCAAGGCCGACACCCCCGGCGGCGGCTACGGCTTCCGGTTCTTCGACGTCGACGGACGCACGATCGAGGTCTCGGCGGACGTCGAGGCCCGGCGCCACCGCAGGATCGAGGAGAAGGAGTCGATCCCGGTCAAGCTGTCGCACGTGGTCCTCAACTCCCCCGATCTGAACCGCACTCGGCAGTGGTACGAGCGCCACCTCGGCTTCCGGCTCTCCGACACCCTGCACTCGCCGCACATGGGCGAGGTCATGCACTTCATGAGGATCAGCAACCAGCACCACTCCATGGCCATCGCCCAGGGCCCGCACACCGCCCTGCACCACATCTCCTTCGAACTGCGCGGCATCGACGAGTACCTGCGCGGCACGGGCCGGCTGCTCCGGGCCGGTGTGCGCAAGATCTGGGGCCCCGGCCGACACATGGCGGGCGACAACACCTTCTCCTACTTCTTCGACCCGCACGGCAACACGGTCGAGTACACGACCGAGTTGGAGGTGCTCGACGAGGACACCTGGCACCCGCACGTCTACGACTTCTCGCGGCCCGAGGTCACCGACCAGTGGGGTACCGCCAACCCCATGAACGAGATGGTCGCCAAGGAGTCCTTCAACGACGTCGACCGCGGCGTGTTCGTCGCCCCGCCGGTGTGAGGCGGCCATGCGCATAGCCAGTTATGTCCACGAGGGCCGCCGCCGGTGCGGGATCGTCGAGGGCGATGCCGTCCGCCCGCTGCCGGAGGGCACGTCACCGCTCGACGCGCCACAGGCGCGACCGGTGGGCGCGTCCGTGCCGTTGACGGACGTACAGCTGCTTCCGCCCCTGCAGCCGCCCACCGTGCGGGACTTCGTCACCTTCGAGGAACACGTCGAGGGCGTACGGCGGTCCGTGGACGGCGCGGGCGGGGTGCCGGAGGCCTGGTACGACGCGCCGACCTTCTACTTCACCAACCCGTACGCGATCGTGGGCCCGTACGACACCGTCCGGATGCCGCCGGGCTCGCGGGTGCTCGACTTCGAGCTGGAGGTCGCGGCCGTCATCGGCCGTGAGGGCCGTGACCTCACCCCGGAGCGGGCCCGTGAGCACATCCTCGGCTACACGATCCTCAACGACTGGTCCGCGCGGGACCTCCAGTCCCGCGAGATGCAGGTCCGTCTCGGCCCCTGCAAGGGCAAGGACACGGCGGCCACGCTGGGCCCGTACCTGGTCACGGCCGACGAGCTGGAGCCGTACCGGGACGCCGACGGCTTTCTGCGCCTGGCGCTGACCGCAGAGGTCAACGGCGAGGTGGTCGGCAAGGACCTGCTCTCCAACATGAGCTGGACCTTCGAGGAGATGACGGCGTACGCCTCCCGGGGCACCGTCGTCCGCCCCGGTGACGTGCTCGGCTCGGGGACCTGCGGCAACGGCGGCTGTCTCGCGGAGCTCTGGGGAGTGCGAGGCCGCCAGGACCCGCCGCCGCTGCGGCCCGGCGACACCGTCACCCTCACCGTCGAGGGCATCGGCACCGTCTCCAACACCGTGGTGACGGGCCCCGGTCCGGTGCCGCTGCCCGTCGCGCGGCGCCGCGGCCGGGAGCGGCCGTGAGAGGGCTGGAGGGCAGGGTCGTGGTGGTCACGGGCGCCGCCCGGGGGCAGGGGGCCGCCGAGGCGGACGCCCTGGCCCGGGCGGGCGCCCGCGTCATCGCCACCGACGCACGACCGCGCGGTGACTGTCGCCGCCTCGACGTCACCAGTGACCAGGAGTGGGCCGAACTCGCCGCCGAACTCGAGGAGTCGTACGGCGGAGTGCACGGTCTGGTCAACAACGCGGGGATCACCTGGCGCGCCCGCGTCGGCGACGTACGCCCCGAGGACCTGGCCCGTGTCCACGCGGTGAACGTCACCGGTCCGCTGCTCGGCATCCAGCACCTGGCCCCGCTGATGCCACCGGGGTCGTCGATCGTGAACGTCGGCTCGACCGCCGCCCTCACCGGCCACTACCCGGTCGCCTACACCTCCAGCAAATGGGCCCTGCGCGGCCTGTCGAAGGCGGCGGCCACGGAGCTGGGCCCGCGCGGCATCCGGGTGAACACCGTGCACCCCGGTTTCATCGAGACGGAGATGACCGCCTCGGCCGCTCCCGCCTTCCGCGAGGCCAACATCCGCGAGACCCCGCTCGGCCGGACCGGCTCCGTCGCCGAGGTCGCCCCGCTGGTGCTGTTCCTGCTCTCCGACGAGGCGTCCTTCATCACCGGCGCGGAGATCCCGGTCGACGGCGGACTGACGGCACATGGCGGCGCCAAGTCCCTCTCGGACGCGCTGCGTTCGGAAGCGGGCAGGTGAAAGGGCGGTCAGGCGAAAGGGGGGTCAGGTGAAAGGGGGGTCAGGCGACGGCCGGGGCCAGGGCCGCCTCGAAGGTCGGATGCTCGAACACGAAGCCCGAGTCCAGGAGCCGTGTCGGCAGCACACGCTGGCTCATCAGGATGCCGTCGGCGAACTCGCCGAGCACCAGACGCAGGGCGAAGGCGGGAACGGGCAGGACAGTGGGGCGGTGCAGGGCGCCGCCGACGGCGGCGGTGATGTCACGGTTGGTCGCGGGGTTCGGGGTGGTCATGTTGACCGGGCCGGTGACCGACTCGGTGTCGATCAGATGGCGCAGGGCGCGGACCGTGTCGGACAGGGAGATGTAGCTCCAGTACTGACGGCCGTCGCCCAGCCGGCCGCCGAGCCCGGCGCGGGCCAGCGGCAGCAGGCGGCCCATCGCGCCCCCCTCGGACGACACGACGATCCCGAAGCGGGTGGTGACCACCCGGGTCCCGGCCGTACGGGCGCCCTGGGCCGCGGCCTCCCACTCCTGGCAGACGCCGGCCAGGAAGTCCTCGCCGGGCCGGGCGGTCTCGTCGACGGCGGTCTGCCCGGTCTCGCCGTAGTAGCCGACCGCGGAACCCGACACGAACACGGCGGGAGGCTTCGCGCAGGCGCCGATCGCCGTAGCCAGGGCGCCGGTTCCGCGGACCCGGCTCTCGCGGATCTCCCGCTTGTACGAGGCCGTCCAACGCCGGTCGCCGACCCCGGCACCGGCCAGGCCGACGACCGCGTCCGCGCCGTCGAGCACCGCCGGGTCCAGCGTGCCCGCCCGCGGGTCCCAGCGCGCCTCCTCGCTCCCGTCCGCGCGGGCCTGCGGCTCCCGGCGGACCAGCCGGGTGACGCGATGACCGTCGGCGAGCAGCGACGCGGACAGCGCGCCGCCGATCAGCCCCGTGGAACCACTGATGACGACATGCATGGAACGAACCTCGATCCGGGCGTGCGGGACCATCCCGATGTGTTTGACACTTCAATCATCAGGGTCCACTGTAGCCCATCCGGCCCGGTGACATGCGAACGGGCGGGGCCAGGACTCCCCCGTGGTCCTGGCCCCGCCCGTGCGGCGCCCGTATGTGTTCCCCTTGCACGTACGCGGCGGTGATCACAAGGATGCGTGGAGGGCCGCCGCCGTGTCGTTGGCGGACAGTCCACACCTCGTTGGCGGAGAGTCCACTCGTGCGCCGGGAGATCACCGACGCGCGGGGGGTCCGCACTCCCGCGCCCGCAGCTCGCTCGGCGGGATGCCGTAGGCGGTGCGGAAGGCGCGGGCGAACTCGGCGGCGCGCGGGAAGCCCCAGCGGGCGGCGACGGCGTGGATCGGCAGGGTGCGCAGTGCCGGATCGGCGAGCTCCCGGCGGGCGCCCGCGAGGCGCTGCTCACGGATGTACGAGACGACGGTGGTGCCCTCGGCCTGGAAGAGGCGGTACAGATAGCTGCGCGAGATGTGGTGCGCGGCGGCGATCCCCGCGGGGGTCAACTCGGGGTCGGCCAGATGGCGGCGGATGAACGCCTTGACGCTCAGGACGAGGGTCCGCGACCGGGTCTCGGGCGGCAGCCCCTGCTCCGCCTCCAGCGCCTGCGCGAAGACGGCGGTCACCAGGTCGGCGACGACGGTACCGAGCCGCGGCCCGTCCGACGGCCGGTACGGGCCGGTGTCCGAGACCAGCTGCACCAGGAACTGCGCCAGCAGCGCGCCGATGCCCTCGCGGCTCGAGACGCGGCTGCCGATGATCCGGTCCGTCTGCCGTCCCGGCAGCGCCACGAGGGCTCGGGGGAGTTCGAGTCCGATCACGGTGACGGGGTCCGCGCCGGTGTGGATCTCCCACGACCGCGAGGAGCTGTTGGTGTGGAAGTCGTCGATCCGGTACGCGAGCTGCTGCCGGCCCCAACTGGCCGCGCCCTCGCCCCTCCTGAGCAGGGAGAGGTGGTAGACCTCGGGGTCGGAGCTGCGTACGAGCCGGGGAGTGCGGCGGAAGACCAGGTGGTCGAAGGTGGCCGGCCAGACGGTGATGTCTCCGAGGTGGATGAGGCGCTGGATGCCGCGGTAGTCGGCCGCGCGGTCGCTGTCCAGGTCCATGGGCGCATGGGTGCGGCCCAGTCGCTCGGTCCAGGCCTCGAACCGGTCGGCCACCGGGAGGTCCCAGGTCCGGAAGAGCGACTCGTCGAGCACGGCCGTAGTCAATCACACGGCTCATGTGCCCCCGGAAATGGGGCTGACAGAGCGGAACGGGTGTGGTTACCATCCTCGGCGATGACGACTTCCTCTGTTCTCGGATTGGGGGTCCCGTCCGCGCAAGGTGAGTGCTGATGGCCACTCATCTCCCGGACGGGTTTTCCCGGCTCTCCTTCTGGCCGCGCGTGCGCGAGTTCGCCGTGCCGGCCTCCATGATCCGCACCGCGACCGCCCGGCGACTCGCCGGGGACTGGGCGGGGGCGTGTGCCGCGGCACGCGTCGACGTGGATCTCGACCTGCGTTCCGTGCGGCGGGCCCATGGGCACGGGCTCATGTCCCGACTCCGGTCCGATCTACGGCACTTGGCGCCCGACCTGCTGCGCTGGCACATGCCGAGGATCGCTCCGGACGGGCTGCTGCGGCCGGGGCTCACGGTCGCGCTGGCCCGGTACACGGCCGAGGGCCGCCACGGTCCCCGCCCGGTGCATCTCGTCGCCCGGACACCGCCCGCCTGGGCGGACGCCGGTCAGCGGATCAGCCTGGCGGTGTGGGACGGGGCCGGCTCCGGCCTCGGACCTTCCCCGCATCCGCATCCACACCCTCACCCCAGCCCACGCTTCCGTCTGGATCTTCACCGGCATCTCTGGGACGCGCGCAGGGCGGCCGAACTGCGGGTGCGGTGCGGTGCGGATCTGCCGCCCGACGAGCCTGTGCCGGAGCCCGGGTTGCCGTACCCGGTGCCGCCGGGGTGCCGGTGTGCCGTGCACCGCTGGGCCGCCGAGGCGGAGCTGCTGCTGCGGGCCGAGGGGACGGCCGGGCGCAGGGTGGCGGTGCGGTTGGGGCGGGGACGGCGGCTGGTTCTGGAGCTGCCGGGGGAACCGGGAGACACGGCCGCGCCGGAGATCTCCCTCGGCGGTGGCTCCTCGCTGCCCGTGCTGCCCGACGCCGCGACCTGGGTGTTGCCCGATCTCGATCTGCTGCGGTCGGGTGCGATCGAGGCAGGGCGGTTGCATCCGCTGGTCGCCGCCGCGCTGGAATCCGGTCATGTGACGGCCGCCCCGGACCGTGCCTCCGTGCGGACCGGAGATCCCCATCTCGTCGACTGCCGTGGGGTCCCGCACCGGATCGGACTGGTCGACGGTGTGCTGTCCGCGCTGGACCACGCCCCGGACGAGATCCGGCGGGAGGAGCTGCTGGCCGCGCTGACCGGCACCCCGCTGCCCTGCCTCCGGGCCATCGACGAGGCACACCGCCGCCCCGACTGCCTAGCCGGCGTGCGCGAACGCCTCGACCACGGGGACACGGCCGGCGCGCTGGCCGTCGTGGAAGGCCTGCTGGGTCCTCAGGCGGTGCTGCGGGACGGGCCGTTGCGGGACGAGCTGGAGGCGGCGGCGGAACGGCGGATCTCCTACGGCCTGTTCAGGGCCGGGCTCGCCGGACCCGGACCCGGCCGGGTCCTGCCCGGGCCGCTCCGTCCGTCCGGCCGTGGCACGCGCCGCCGGCACCGCGCCCGTCGCTGACCGGAAGTTCATCGCCGTACCCCCTTCACCCCCCCTGCACCCACCCTCAAACTCCCCTTCGAACCCCAAAAGGTGATCACACATGCCCACTTGTGCTCCGTCCGTCCTGCCCGAAAGCCCCCTCACCTCCCAACTCGACGTCGCCGACGAGCTGTTGGACCTGTTGCGCGACGCCACCACCGAACCCCGCCCCGACATCCAGCTGGAGGCGCTGACGCTGGCCGTCGCCGCCGATCTGCCCGTGCTGCTGTGGGGTGAGCCGGGGATCGGCAAGACCGCGGCGCTGACCCAGCTCGCCGAGGCCCTGGAGCTGCCGTTGACCACGGTGATCGCCAGCGTGCACGAGCCGTCCGACTTCTCGGGGCTGCCGATCGTCGGCGACGACCCGGCCGGACAGGGCGTTCCGATGGCCCCGCCGGACTGGGCCGTCCGGCTGGTGCGGGCCGGGCGGGGGCTGCTGTTCCTCGACGAACTGTCCACCGCACCGCCCGCCGTGCAGGCGGCGCTGCTCCGGCTGGTCCTCGAGCGCCGTATCGGCGCACTTCAACTGCCGCCCGGAGTGCGGATCGTGGCCGCCGCCAACCCGCGGTCCTCGGCGGCCGACGGCTGGGAGCTGAGCGCACCGCTGGCCAACCGTTTCGTGCATCTCCAGTGGACCCACGACCACGAGGTCGTCGTACGCGGTCTCGGCGGGACCTGGCCGCGGGCGACGCTCCCCCGGCTCGACCCGGGGAAGCTGGAGGAGGCCGTGGACTTCGCCCGGCGGGCGGTGTGCGGGCTGCTGGCCGTCCGGCCCACCCTGGTGCACCGACTGCCGAACAGCGAGACGCGCCGGGGCGGGGCCTGGCCGTCGCCCCGGAGCTGGGAGATGGCCCTGCGGCTGATCGCCTTCGTGACGGCCTCCGGGTCCTCGCGGGACGTGCTGTCGCTGCTGGTGCGCGCCACGGTGGGCGACGGTCCGGGTCTCGAACTGCTGGCCGGTGTGGACCGGATGGACCTTCCGGACCCCGAGGAGCTGCTCGCCGACCCGGGCGGAGCGGTCCTGCCCGAGCGCGGGGACCTGCGCCAGGCCACGCTCGACGGTGTGGTGGCGGCCGTCCGCGCCCGCCTCGACCGGCCCCGCTGGGACGCCGCCTGGGCGCTGCTGGTGCGGGCCCTGGAGACCGGCGCCCCGGACCTGGTGGTCGTGCCCGCGACCACGCTGGCCTCCCTGCGCCGGCCGGACTGGGACGTCCCGGCGGTCATCGAACAGCTCGCCGGAGTCGTCACCCTGTCCCGCCGCGCCGAC
This sequence comes from Streptomyces sp. NPDC005648, assembly GCF_040605395.1. Taxonomy (NCBI): domain Bacteria; kingdom Bacillati; phylum Actinomycetota; class Actinomycetes; order Kitasatosporales; family Streptomycetaceae; genus Streptomyces; species Streptomyces sp. NPDC005648. Next base: position 82,829 of record NZ_JBEXCS010000008.1, read on the forward strand.
GAGGCCGCGGCCCGAACCGCCGCGACGGTGGCGGCGAAGAGGGCACGCCGATGACCGCCTCGGAGACACGACGGCCCCCGGGAACCCCGGGCCCGGACACACCAGACCCACTGAGCGCACCAGACACACGGGACACACGGGACACACAGGGAGCCCTGGATCTGGACAAGCTGTTCGCCGCCCGGCTGCAGGCCGTCCGGGCCCGGCCCTATCTGGCGACGGCTCTGTTCGCCCTGCACACCGTCGAGTCGGTGGACGTGCCGACGATGGCCGTGGACCGGCACTGGCGGTGCTATGTCTCGCCGGGGTTCGTGGACCGCACACCGGTGGAGGAGCTGGCCGGGGTTTGGGTGCACGAGGTGTCGCACCTGCTGCGCGACCACCACGGGCGCAGCGAGCGCGTCGCCAGACAGCGCGGTCTGACCGGTCCGGGCGAGCGGCTGCGGATGAACATCGCCGCGGACTTCGAGATCAACGACGACGTGTACGGCCACGGGCTGGCCAGGCCCGAGGGGGCCGTCAGGCCTGCGGACCTGCAGCTGCCCGACGGGCAGCTGATGGAGGACTATCTGCGTCAGTTCCGGCTCGGGCCGCGCACCGGGGGGCTGGTCTGGCTGGACTGCGGGAGCGGCGCCGATGGGCGGGAGCGCGGGTGGGACCTGGGTCCGGACGGTGCGCACGGGCTCAGCGAGCAGGAGAAGGACGGGGTCCGCTACCGGGTGGCACAGGGCATCAAGGGCCGACCGGGCAGCGCCTCGGAGGGGTGGGAGCGGTGGGCGGAGAAGGTGGTCCATCCGCCGCAGCCCTGGCGGGAGTTGCTGGGTGCGGCACTCCGCTCGGCGGTCTCCGGCTGCGGAGCGGGCGAGGACTACTCCTACGGCCGCCCGGCGCGCCGTTCGGCGAGTCTGCCCGGTGTCGTCCTGCCGAGTCTGCTGCGCAGACCGCCCCGGGTCTCCGTAGTGATCGACACGTCCGGTTCCGTCAGCGACGCCGAACTGGGCAGCGCGCTGCTGGAGGTCGCCGCGATCTCGCGGGCCCTGGGCGGCCGGCGCGACCTGGTCACGGTGGTGCCGTGCGACGCGGCGGCCCCGATCGCGCACCCGCTGTGCCGCGCCGAGGGCATCCCGCTGCTCGGCGGCGGCGGTACGGATCTGCGCACCGGTTTCGCGACGGCGCTGCGGACCCGGCCCCGCCCCGATGTCGTCGTGGTGCTGACGGACGGACAGACCCCCTGGCCGACGTCGCGCCCGGCCTGCCGCACGGTGGTGGGTCTGTTCCCCCGGTCCCGGGGCTCCTGGATCGAGAACGATCCCGACTATGTGCCGGACTCGCCTCCCGACTGGGCGCGGGTGGTGGAGATCGGATAGGCGCCGGTCGCCGGTGCGCCCCGGCGAACTGCCCTGTCGGAGCGCGCCGGTTGCCCTTTCCGTACCATCGGCCTGCCCCGAAGGCCCCGCCGGGGCGGGCCAGTTCTGCCCCGACAGCGGTCGCTGACCAGTTCGAGCACGGGTCGCGCTGCCTTAGGCTCGATGATGTTGTTCGGCAAGGGGATCGACGGCGCCGCGCCCCGGCGGGTGCCGGAGGGGCAGGACCATGACGCACGACCGGCTGATCCGTCCGCTGCCCGAACTGCTGACGGCGCATGCCGCGGCGTCGCCCTCGCGAGTGGCCTACGCCGATGACGTACGGGCCGTCACCTACGCGGAGTTGGAGCGGCGCACCGGACGACTGGCCGCGTACCTCGCGCGCACGGGGCTGCGGCGCGGCGAGCGGTTGGCGATCTGTCTGGGCAACCGCGTCGAGATGGTGGAGAGCGTGCTGGCCGCCGTCAGGGCCGGGGCGGTCGGGGTACCGCTCAACCCCCGTTCCTCCGACGCCGAACTGGCCCATTTCCTCCAGGACAGCGGCGCCTCCGTCCTGGTCACCGACCCCGTGGGACTCTCCCGGCTGCGGCGGCTCGGCCACTCCGTCCGTGTTCTGCTCACCGGCCCGGACCCGCTGCCCGCCGACGCCCCCGAGGGCACGGTCCGGTTCGCCGACGCGGCCGAGGCCGAGTCCGCCGAACCGCCCCGGGACGACCTCGGGTTGGACGAACCGGCGTGGATGCTCTACACCTCCGGCACCACCCACCGCCCCAAGGGCGTCCTGTCCACCCAGCGCGCCGCCCTGTGGTCACCGGCCGCCTGTTACGCCCCACTGTTCGGGCTCTCCCGCGACGACCGGCTGCTGTGGCCCCTCCCCCTGTTCCACAGCTTCGGCCACTCCCTGGCGATCCTCGGCGTCACCGCGGTCGGCGCGAGCGCCCGGATCACCGCCGAACTCCTTCCGCCCGACGGCCTGTTGCGCGAACTCCACACCCCGCACCCCGCCCTGCCCGGCCCCTACACCGTCCTGGCCGGCGTGCCTGCCACCTACCACCAGCTCCTGGCGTCCGCCGAGGGTGCCGCTCCTCCGCCGCCGCTGCGGACCTGTCTGGTGGCCGGAGCGCCGAGCGCACCGCCCCTGCGCCGGGCGGTGGAGGAGCTGCTGGGGGCGCAGCTCCTCGACGCGTACGGCTCCACCGAGACCTGCGGGATGATCGCGGTCAACCGTCCGGACGGACCGCGCGTCGACGGCTCCTGCGGCTCGCCGGTCCCCGGCATGGAGGTGCGCGTCGTCGATCCCGGCTCGGGCGGCGACGTCACCGACGGGGCCGAGGGCGAGATCTGGGTGCGCGGGCCGAGTCTGATGTCCGGCTACCACGACCGGCCCGAGGAGAGCGCCGCCGCGCTGCGGGACGGCTGGTACCGCACCGGGGACCTGGGCCGGCGCGTCGAGCACGGCCATCTCCGGCTCACCGGACGGGTCAGCGAGTTGATCATCCGGGGCGGCGAGAACATCCACCCGACGGAGATCGAGGAGGCCCTGCTGCGTTGCCCCGGCGTACGGGACGCGGTCGTGGTGGGGCGCCCGGACGACGTCCTGGGCGAGGTCCCGGTGGCCTACGTCGTCCCGGAGCCGGGCGGCTTCGACGCGCGGGGCGTCCTCGACGCGTGCCGCCCCCGGTTGGCCGCGTACAAACTGCCCGTCGAGATCCATGAGATCGCGGCCGTCCCCCGCACGGCCTCCGGCAAGATCGCCCGCCACGCCGTCGTACAGGCGCCGGCGGCGGCCACCGGGCCCGGGGGCTCGCTGCGCCGGCAGCTGCTGTCCCTGCCGCCCGAGGCACGCGAACGCGCCCTGCGCGAGGCGGTGCTGGCGGAGACGGCCGAGGCCGGGCAGTCCGGACTCACCTCCCCCGACAGCACCTTCACGGACCTCGGGCTGACCTCCGCGAGCGCGGTCTCCCTCCTCGACCGGCTCGGCGAGGCGACCGGGCTACGGCTCCCTTCGACACTGGTCTTCGACCACCCCACGCCGACCGCACTCGCCCGGCAGCTGTACGACACCCTGTTCGCCCCGAAGGCGGCGCCCGCGCCGCACACCGGCGCGGGCGGCGACGACGAGGACCCGATCGTCGTCGTCGCCATGGGCTGCCGGTATCCCGGGGACGTCAACTCCCCCGAGGACCTCTGGCAGTTGGTGTCGGAGGGCAGGGACGCCGTCTCCGGTTTCCCCACCGACCGGGGCTGGGACCTGGACGCGCTGTACGACCCCGACCCGGACCACGTCGGCACGTCGTACACCCGCAGCGGCGGATTCCTGCACCGGGCCGCGGAGTTCGACGCGGGCCTGTTCGGCATCTCACCGCGCGAGGCGCTCGCCATGGACCCGCAGCAGCGGCTGCTCCTGGAGACGTCCTGGGAGGTCTGGGAGCGGGCCGGTATCGCCCCGGCATCCCTGCGGGAGAGCGACACGGGTGTGTTCGTCGGCATGATGCACGCCGACTACTCCTCCCGGTTCAGCACCCACGAACTGGAGGCCCATCTGGCGCTGGGCTCGGCGGGCAGCGTGGCCTCCGGGCGGCTCTCGTACGTCTACGGCCTGCGCGGCCCCTCCGTCACGATCGACACCGCGTGCTCCTCCTCCCTGGTGGCGCTGCACTGGGCGGCCCGGGCGCTGCGCTCCGGGGAGTGTTCGCTCGCGCTGGCGGGCGGGGTCACCGTCATGTCGACGCCCAAGGCGTTCACGGCGTTCAGCCGGCAGCGGGGGCTCGCCGCCGACGGCCGCTGCAAGTCGTTCGCGGCGTCGGCGGACGGGACCGCCTGGGCCGAGGGCGTGGGGCTGGTGCTGCTGGAGCGGCTGTCCGACGCCCGGCGCCACGGGCATCCCGTACTGGCCGTCCTGCGCGGCTCGGCGGTCAACTCCGACGGCGCCTCCAACGGGCTGGCGGCGCCCAGCGGACCGGCCCAGCAGCGGCTCATCTCCGAGGCGCTGACGGGCGCCGGGCTCCACCCGCAGGACGTGGACGTGGTCGAGGCGCACGGCACGGGCACCCGGCTCGGCGACCCGGTGGAGGCACGGGCCCTGCTGGCGACGTACGGCCAAGGGCGCGGGGAGGACCGGCCGCCGCTGTGGCTGGGCTCCGTCAAGTCCAATCTGGGGCACACCCAGGCGGCCGCCGGTGTCGCCGGGGTCATCAAGATGGTCCAGGCGCTGCGCCACGAGCGGCTCCCGTGCACCCTGCACGCGGACGAGCCGACCCCGCACGTCGACTGGTCCACCGGCCGGGTGCGGCTGCTGACGCGGGCACGTCCCTGGCCGAGGACGGAATCCGGACCGCGGCGCGCGGCGGTGTCGGCCTTCGGGATCGGCGGGACGAACGCGCATGTGATCGTGGAGGAGGCGCCACGGGAGAGCGTCGGCGCAGCGAGGACCAGCGCGCCGCCCGCCTCCGGTGAGCCCGCCGCTCCCCTCCCCTGGCTGCTGTCCGCCGCCGACGAAACCGCCCTGCGTGCCCAGGCCCGCCGTCTCGCCGACCAGCTGACGGCCCGGCCCGGACTCACGGCGGCCGATGTGGGTCTGTCCCTGGCGGTGTCCCGGTCGGCGTTGTCCCATCGCGCGTCGGTTCCGGCGGGCGACCGGGCCCGGATGCTCTCCGCCCTCCACACGCTCGCCGAGGGCGGGGGTGGGGACGGGGGCGGACGGGGCGTCGCGGACCCGGATGTCCGTACCGCCTTCCTGTTCACCGGGCAGGGCTCCCAACGCGCGCGTATGGGCGCCGGGTTGCGCACCGCGTTCCCGGTCTTCGCCGCCGCCCTCGACGAGGTCTGCCAGGAGTTGGACGGCCGTCTCGAACACCCCCTGAGCGGTGTGCTGTCGGCCGCGCCGGGAACCCCTCAGGCCACGCTGCTCGACCGTACGGACTTCGCCCAGACCGGTCTGTTCGCCTTCGAGGTGGCGCTGTTCCGGCTGCTGGAGTCCTGGGGCGTCCGCCCCGACGTCCTGAGCGGCCACTCCGTGGGCGAGTTGGCGGCAGCGCATGTCGCCGGTGTGCTGGACCTGCCCGACGCGGCGGCGCTCGTCGTGGCCCGGGGCCGGCTGATGCGGGCACTCCCCGAGGACGGGGCGATGACGGCGCTGGACGCGACGGAGGAGGAGGCCCTCGCCGCGCTCGCCGACACCGGCGGCCGGGTCGCCGTCGCGTCGGTCAACGGGCCGCGCTCCGTGGTGATCTCGGGCCCGCGGGAGCCGGTGCTCGCGGTGGCGGCCGGGTTCGAGGCACGTGGCCGCAGGACCGTACACCTGCGGGTCTCCCATGCCTTCCACTCGCCCCTGATGGAGCCGATGCTCGACGACTTCCGCCGCGTCGCCGAGGGCCTGACCTTCCACGCACCGCGCATTCCGCTGGTCTCGGCGGTCACGGGCCGCCCGGCCGGACCCGACGAGCTCCGCTCCCCGGAGTACTGGGTCCGGCACGTCCGACGACCGGTCCGGTTCGCCGACGCGGTACGACGGCTCGGCGACGACGGTGTCTCGGCGTTTCTGGAGATCGGCCCGGGCCATGCGCTCACCACGGCGGCCGAGGACTGTCTCGCGGACCGGGACCCCCTGTGCGTGGCCGCCGGCCGAAGCGGCGAGCCCGAGCCCCAGACCCTGCTGTCCGCCCTGGCCCGCCTCCATGTACGCGGGGTGCGGGTCGACTGGCCCACGGCTCTCGCGCACACCGGAGCACGCCGGGTCGGGCTGCCGACCTACGCGTTCCAGCACCGCCGCTACTGGCTGGACGCCTCCGGCACCGGCCCCAATCCACCGGCCGCCACCCGTGAACACCCGCTGCTGGGACCGGCGTTCACCGTCCCCGGCACCGACCGCACGGTGTTCTCCGGGCTGCTGTCCACCGCGGCCCTCCCGTGGCTCGCGGACCATGTGGTCGCCGGGCGGGTCCTCGTCCCGGCGACCGCCTTCGTGGAGATGGCCGTACGGGCGGGCGACGCGGTCGGCTGCGGCAGCCTCGACGAACTCGTGGTCGTGGCCCCACTCGCACTTCCCGAGGGCACGGCCGTACATGTCCAGGTCGTGGTCGGCGCCGAGGACGGGACCGGCCGACGCCCCCTCGACCTCCACACCCGCCCCGACACGGCGGACGCGTCCTGGACCCGGCACGCGACCGGCCTGCTCGGCGCCTCGGCGGCTCCGGTGCCCGAACCGGACCTCGCCTCCCGGGACTGGCCACCACGCGGCGCCACCGCACTCGATCTCACCGAGGCCTACGACCGCCTCGCGGAGACGGGTCTCGCCTACGGGCCGGCCTTCCGGGGCGTACGGGCCGTGTGGCGGCGGGGCGAGGAGCTGTTCGCGGACGTCCGGCTGCCCGAGAGCGAGTCGAAGGAGGCCCACCGCTTCGGGATCCACCCGGCGCTGCTGGACGCGGCCGTGCACGCCCCGCTGCCGGCCGGTTCCGGCGCCGGCGCCGTCCGGGTGCCGTTCGCATGGAACGGTGTGCGCCTTCACGCGGCCGGGGCGACGGACGTGCGGGTGCGCATCGTCCCGACGGGCGCGGACACGGTCTCGGTCGCCCTCGCCGATACGGCGGGCCGACCCGTGGCACGGGTGGACTCCCTGAGCACGCGCGAACTCCCGGACAGCGCCGCCGAGTCGGCGGCCGAGGCCGTGCGGCGCGCGCTGTGGCGTCCCCAGTGGACCGCCCTGGAGGTCGGCACCGCCGTGCCGGAGCCCGACCTCGTGATCGTCAGGGCGGTCGACCCGGCGGTGGGGTCCGACCCGCCGGCCGCGGTGCGCCGGTTGACGGCGAGCGTGCTCCGCGCGGTGCAGGACTGGCAGGACGATCCCGGTACGGCGGGCGCGCGTCTCGTCGTGGTGACGGAGAACGCCACCGCCCCCGACCCGGATCTGGCCGGTGCCGCGGTGTGGGGACTGGTGCGGGCGGCCCAGTCGGAGCTGCCGGGCCGTGTCGTCCTCGTCGACACGGACGGGCGGCCCGAGTCGCAGCGGCTGGTGCCGACGGCCGTGGCCTGCGGTGAGGCCCAAGTCTCCGTCCGCGAAGGCGAGGTGACGGTGCCGCGGCTCGTCCCGGCGGCGGCCGTCCCGGCGAGCGGTACGCCGTCCCTCGACGGCACGGTGCTGATCACCGGGGGCACCGGCGCGCTGGGCGCCGCGCTCGCCCGGCATCTCGTCGTCTCGTACGGCGTCCGGCACCTGGTTCTCACCGGCCGGCGGGGGCCCGAGGCACCCGGCGCCGATGAACTGCGCGCCGGACTGGCCGAGTTGGGCGCCGAGGTACGGATCGTGGCCTGTGACGTGGCCGACCGGGCGGCGCTGGCCGGGGTGATCGAGAGCTGTGCGCCGACCCTGACGGCCGTGGTCCATGCCGCCGGGGTGCTGGACGACGGCGTGCTGGCCGCGCTGACCCCCGTTCGGCTGGACGGCGTACTCCGGCCGAAGGCGGACGCGGCCTGGCATCTGCACGAGCTCACCAGGGACCTGGACCTGTCGGCGTTCGTGCTGTTCTCGTCCGTGTCCGGGCTGTTGGGGCGGGCCGGGCAGGGCAACTACGCGGCGGCGAACTCGTTCCTGGACGCCCTGGCCCGCCATCGCACCGCGCAGGGCCTGCCCGCCGTCTCCCTGGCGTGGGGTCCCTGGGAGACGGCGGACGGTATGGCCGCTCCGCGGAGCGCCGGTGACCCGCTCCGGCCGCTGTCCGTCGAGCTCGGCCTGGCCCTGTTCGACGCGGCTCTCCGGGAGAGCGGCGAGCCGGTGCTCGTGCCGGTCGCGCTGGACAAGGCAGGCCTGCGTTCCGCGCAAGGGACCCTGCCGCCGCCGTTGCGCGACCTCGTACCTCCTGGGCGGCCCACCGCGCGTACGGCGGAGCCCGACACCGAGGGGGCATGGGAGCCGGGAGCCTGGCGGAAGATGCTGGCGGAGCTGCCGGGTGCCCGACGCGAGGGCAGGCTCGTGGAGTTGATGCGCCGGGACGTGGCGACGGTCCTCGGGTATCCGGACGCGGACTCGCTGCCGGACGGGAAGTCCTTCGCCGAACTGGGCTTCGACTCGCTGATGGCGGTGCAGATCCGGAACCGGCTGAGCATGGCGCTGCGGCTGAGGCTCTCGGCCGCCGTGGTGTTCGACCACCCGACGGCCGAGGGGCTCGCCCGCCATGTGCTGGGCCTGCTCGACGATCTGCCCGACACCCCTGGCGCCGCGCCGGCGGACCCGGGGCCCGGACGCACCGTCCCCGACGAGCGGCCCGCACAGACCCTGTCCGCGCTCTACCGGCGGGTCTGCGAGGCCGGGCAGGTCGTCGCCGCGATGCACATGCTGGTCACGGCGTCCTACGCGGTGCCGACCTTCGACGCGGCGGACAGCCGGAAGCACGCCCTGCCACCTCTGCGGCGCGCCACCGGCCCCGCCGACCGGCCCGTGCTGGTCTTCTTCACCGGCCAGCACCCGCCCTTCGCCGCGCCCGGCGGTGAGTTCGCCCGCTTCCACGGCTGTCTCCAGGGCGAGTTGGACGTCCTCGAACTGCCGCATCCCGGTGTCGGCGCGGGTGACGCCGTGCCCGTCGACCGGGAGACGCTCGCCCACACCCATGCGGAGACGGTGCTGCGGCACATCGGCGACCGGCCCTTCGTCGTCGCCGGTGTCAGCACGGGAGGCGCGATCGCCCACGCCGTGACCCGGCACCTGGAGTCCCTGGGCAGGGCTCCCCTCGGGCAGGTGCTGCTCGACACCTATCTCATCGACGAGGGCAACAGCGACAGGGAGTGGCTGCTGTCCCTGCCGGCCTCGATCGCGCCGCGTCTGGGCGGCCACGACTTCTCCGGGGACGAGGACGCGGGCGTCGCGGCGATGGGGGCGTACACCCGGATGTTCCTCGACTGGGAGCCGGAGCCGGTCGACACGCCCACCCTGCTGGTGCGGGCGGCCGAGCCGACCCCGCGGATGGCGGCGGGCGCGGGCCCCGACGAGTGGCGGACGTCCTGGCCGCTGCGCCACAGCCAGGTCGAAGTCCCGGGCGACCACCTCTCGTTCATGCAGGAGCACGCCGGCGTCACGGCGCACGCCGTCCGCTCCTGGATCGACTCCCTGGCACAGACGCCCTGACGGCACGAGGAGAGCAATGCATCCCACCGAGTTCGACGTGATCGTCGTCGGCGGCGGACCGGCCGGGTCCACCGCCGCCACCGCCGTCGCCCTGCGTGGCCACCGGGTCCTGCTCCTGGAGCAACAGGCCTTTCCCCGCTACCAGATCGGCGAGTCGCTGCTGCCCTCCACGGTCCACGGGGTGTGCCGCATCCTGGGTGTCGAGGACGAGGTCGCGCGGGCCGGGTTCAAGGTCAAACGCGGCGGGACCTTCCGGTGGGGGCGCAACCGGGACCCCTGGCAGTTCTCCTTCGCCCTCTCACCGCGCCTCGCGGACCCGACCTCCTTCGCCTACCAGGTCGAACGGCAGCGCTTCGACGCGATCCTGCTGGACAACGCCCGCCGCAAGGGCGTGGACGTCCGTGAGCGCTGCCGGGTGCGAGAGGTGGTGGCGGACGGGGAGCGGGTGCGGGGGGTGCGCTGGACCGGCCCGGACGGCGAGGTCGGTGAGGCGCGGGCCCGGTACGTCGTGGACGCCTCCGGCAACGGCAGCCGTATCCACGGTGAGGTCGGCGGGAAGCGGACGTACTCGGACTTCTTCCGGAACATCGCGGTGTTCGGCTACTTCGCGGGAGGCGCGCGGCTGCCGGAGCCGAACGACGGCAACATCTTCTGCGCCGCGTTCGACGAGGGCTGGATCTGGTATATCCCGCTGCGGGACGGGCTGACCAGTGTGGGCGCCGTGGTGAGCCGCGAGAACGCGGCCGAGATCCAGCGGGATCCGGTGGCCGGCTGGCGGCGGCTGATCGACGCGTGCCCGGAGGTGCGGGAGATGCTCGCCGGGGTGGAGCAGGCCACCGAGGCTCCCTACGACCAGGTGCGGGTGCGCAAGGACTGGTCGTACTGGAAGACGCGGCTGTGGCGGCCCGGCATGGTGCTGGTCGGGGACGCGGCCTGCTTCGTCGACCCGGTGCTCTCCTCCGGCGTGCACCTCGCCACCTACGGTGCGCTGCTCGCGGCCCGGTCGATCAACGGCGCCCTGGCCGGGGAGGTGGCCGAGGAACGGCTGCTCGAGGAGTTCCAGGCCCGCTACCGGCACGAGTACGCGCTGTTCTACGAGTTCCTGGTCTCCTTCTACGACATGCACCAGGACGAGCGGTCGTACTTCTGGAAGGCCCGCAAGGTCACGAACGTGGCGGCGACGGAGCTGGAGGCGTTCGTGGAGCTGGTGGGCGGGCTGGCCTCCGGTGACGCGTCGCTCGCCGATCCGGGTGCGCGGCTGACCAGCGCCTCCTCGGAGCTGGACGGCGCGGTCGGGCGGCTCCCGGAGTCGGACGGGCTGCGCAACCCGCTCTTCGAGTCGGCCTCCGTGCGTCAGGTGTTCCAGGAGGGGGCGGTGCTGCAGGAGCGGGGTGTGTTCGGCGGGCCGCTGGAGGACGAGTCACCGGTGCGGCCCGGCGGACTGGTGGCCTCCGAGGACGGGCTCACCTGGGTGGACCCGGGCCGCTGAGCACGCTCACGCGCACCGGTGGCGCACGGCGAGTGCCCCGGACCGCGGCTCACCACTGGGCGCCACAGCACCCGTCCCTGCGCATGAGCCGTCCCATCCCGAGCCAGTCCTCCTTCCCGCTCATCGGCTCGAACGCGGCGACCAGCTCCTCCGTGCTGTACGGCACTCCGCCCCGGACGACCGCGACCGTGCGGACGAGATCGTCGAAGTCCGTGAACGGGTCGCCGTCGACGACGGTCAGGTCCCCGAGCCTGCCCTCCTCGACGGTGCCGAGATCGCGGTCGACGCCGAAGAGGCGGGCGGGCAGGACGGTGGCCGTGCGCAGCGCCTGTGCCGGGGACAGACCGCCCCGGTGCAGGGCGCGCAGGCCGAGGTGGAGGGAGAGCCCGACGGGGACGAGGGGCTGGTCCGTGCCGAGGGCGACGGTTCCGCCGGCCGCCAGGATGCGCCGGTAGATGTCGGTCTCCGTGCGGAGGGTGGCGAGTTGGGCCGCGGTGGGCGGGACACCGGCCGACTGCTTGACGGCGGCGCTGTCCCAGGGCGGCATCACCACCGTGACCCGGGGATCGTCGGCGAGGGCGGGATCCGCGCCGAGGAGCGGGACGGCGGAGAACGGCGTCGCGATCATCGAGAAGCGCACACCGTGCGCGGTGTAGATCTCCACGACGTCCTGGTGGGCATGGCCCGTCGCGGTGACGGCGTGTCCGAACTCGGCGCGCTGGGTGGCCTGCAGATGGGTCGTCAGGTCCTGGCCGAGCTGGACGCCGGGCGACAGGAGATGCCCTCCGGTGCGTACTCCGAGCCGCTCGTGCGCGAACCGCGCGGCCTCCTCCATCACCCAACCCGGCGCCCGCACATACGTCTTGACGAAGTCCCAGTCCAGCGCCGCGCCCCGTGCCAGCGAGCGGCGCAGCCCCGCCCGGGTCCGGTGGGCGCGGCCCATGCTGTAGGCGACCCGTGCGCCGTCGAGGAGCTCCCCCGTCGTCAGGAGCCGGGGCCCGGCGAGCTGACCTGCGGCGACCGCCTCGCGGAGCCGGGCCTGTTCGTAGGCGAATCCGCCGAGGGAGACGGCCGTGGTGATGCCGTAGGTGAGCTGGCCGACGGTCTGCCGGCCGCCGTAGGTGCTCTGCCAGGGGTGGGTGTGGGTGTCCCACAGGCCGGGCACGACCGTGCGTCCCGAGGCGTCGATCCGGCGGAGCGCCGCCCTGCGCCGGGAGCGGTGGGGCTCGACCGACGTGATCCGTCCGCCCCTCACCACGATGTCGACGTCGTCGCGGGTTGTCTCACCGGTGCCGTCCCACAGCCGTCCGGCGTGCACGACGACGTCGGCGGGGGTGGGCCGGTGCGCGTCGAGGGGGACGCGGACGGTGCGGACGTCGCCGCTTTCGACGTCGATGAGCCGCAGCCGGCCGGCGGAGAGGTACAGCAGGGTGGTGGAGTCGGCGGACCAGGAGGGGTGGTCGGCCGGTTCGGTGGTGAGGGTGCGCAGCTCACCGCTCGGGGTGCCGTCGGCTTCCACGGGCAGCAGACACAGGGCCGATTCGACGATCACGGCCAGCCGGCGGCCGTCGGGCGACCAGACGGGCCCGGAGTCGTACCGGTCGGCGATGGAGGTGTGGGGTGCCACGGGGTGCAGACGGTCGGCGCCGGTCGCGGTGTCGACGATCCGGACGAGGTTGTAGCCCTCCCTGAAGCGGGAGTTGAGACGGTTGCGGTCGCACAGGGCGAGGTAGCGGCCGTCGGGTGACCAGCTGGGGCGGCCGGGCAGACCGCCCCCGCCGAGGGGAGAGGCCAGGACGCGTTCCTCGCCGGACACCAGGTCGCGGACCAGGAGTCTGCCGGTGAGGTCGAGACAGCCGAGCCGCCGTCCGTCGGGCGAGAGCGCCGGGTGCACCCGGCCGCCGGTCGCGAGGGCGGTCTCCTCTCCGGTGGCGAGGTCGTGCCGGTACACCCCGAGGAGTCCGTCGCGGTCGTCGGCGTGGACGAGCGAGAGCCCGTCGGGTGCCCACACGGGGCCGAGGAGATAGCGGGTGGCCGGCGCCGTGTGCAGTCGCCGCGGCGGGCGCCCGCCCGAACTTCCGGCCAGCCACAGTGAGTTGAGGGCGGCGAACGCGATCTGACGGCCGTCGGGCGAGAGCGCGGGCAGATGGATGCCGCGCACCGGACGGGTGCGGGCCTGCCCGAGGTCGTACTCCTTGGTGCGGTACCGCGGCCGTCGCACGGGGAGGACTCCCTCGAACGGGACGGTCTCCCGCTGCTCCGGCTTGTCGGGCCGTACGAGGGTGAAGGCGCCGTCCAGGGTCAGGAGCAGTGCGCCGCCGGGTGTCCAGCGCGGGGGCACCGGGGCGATGTCGCCGGTGATCGCGACGGGCCGGCCGTCGACGACGAGGGTGCTGGAGGCGTTCGGGGCGGCGGTCGTGCGGAGGTGGGCCAGGCGGCCGTCGGGGGCGAGGGCGGGGGTCATGACCTGGGCGGCCTCCGTCTCGGTGTACCGGACGGTGACCGGGCCGGCGCCGTCGGAAGGGACGGCGGCGATCGTGCGGGCCTCCACGGTCGGGCCGAGGGGGGTGATGACCGTTTTCGCGCGGACGAACAGGATGTGGGTGCCGTCCGGGGACCAGACGGGGTCGAAGTCCTCCCACGGGTTGTCCTGGAGGGGGCCGTCCTGGCCGCCCAGGCCGGTGACACGGGTGATACGACCGGTGGCCAGGTCCAGGACGTGGATGCGGTACGGGCTGCCGGCGACGGGGTCGCCACCGCGTTCGGAGGAGAAGGCGAGGCGGGCGCCGTCGGGCGACCAGGCCGGGCCGCGGTCGTCCCAGGGGCCGTCGGTGCGTCTGCGCAGCTCGGAGCCGTCGGGGCGGACCGTCCAGAGGTGGAAACCGCCGTCGCGGTAGGCGCAGAAGGCGATGAGGCCGCCGTCCGGGGAGTGGGTGGGGCGGCCCGGTTCGAGGTCGGGCGGGGTCAGGGAGCGGGCGCTGCCGCCGGTGCGGGGCAGGGACCAGAGGGTGCCCTGCGCCTCGGCGACCAGACGGTCTCCGGTGGGCGCGAGGGTGGCCGAGCCGTTGGTGGCCCGGGTGAACGTCAGGGCGGACGCGCCGGTGTGGGGGCGGGCCACCGCCGCGGGGGCCGTCGTACCCAGAAGGGGCACGGCGCCCGCGGCGGCGAGGAGTTGACGGCGGGTCGGACGGAAGGTGGGGCTCCAGTCACGGTCCATGGCAGTACACCCTGGTGCACCAGCGGCCCCTCACGCAACAGGCCGTGCGGAATCGCACACAGAGGGTGAGGAGGGGATTTCGCTACAAGTTCCGAAATTATTCGTGACGGGCGGGCCACGCCGGTGCAACACGGCGTTCGTAGCTTCGCAGTCAGCAATATCGCTGCTTTCCCGCGAAATCCCCCAGGAGCCCCCGATGTCCCACCCCTCCAGACGTGGTGCCCTGAAGTTGACCGCCGGCCTGGCGCTGCTCGGCGCCTCGGCCCTGACCGGCTGCGGCCGCGGCACGGAGACCGCGTCCGCCAAGACCTCCGCCGCGCCGATCGGCACCGCCCCGGCCACCGGCACCCTCGACGTGTGGGCCGCCCAGGGCGACGCCGACGTGCTGACCCAGGTGATCAAGCCGTTCAAGGCCGCGAACCCCAAGCTGACCGTGAAGTTCACGCTGATCCCGAACGCCGAGTACTACACCAAGCTCCAGTCGGCGATCGCGGCGGGCAAGGGACCCGACATCGCCCAGTTCTTCCCGGAGGAGCAGGCACAGTTCCTCGACCCGTCGATCCTGCGGGCCGTACCGGACGGGCTCGTCGACCCGGACAGCTTCTTCAAGAGCCTGTGGGAGGCGGGTGTGGTGGGGGGCGTGCCCTACACCGTGCCCTGGTACGCGTACACGTACGCGCTCGTCTACCGCTCCGACCTCGCCAGGAAAGCGGGCGTGAAGGCGCCCACCACCTGGGACCAGATGGTGCCGTTCCTCAAGGCGCTCCAGGGCGCGGGCGCCGGGCACGGGCTCGGGGCCGACATCGGCTGGGACGTCTTCAACGGCCAGGACGTCGCGATGTACGCCTGGCAGGCGGGCGGCTCGCTGCTGTCGGGCGGCAAGTGGACGCTGGACACTCCGGCGACCGTGGACGCGCTCAAGTACAACGCGTCCTTCTTCACGTCCAGGGCGGCCGACACCAGCGGACCGACCTTCCTCGACGCGCAGCCGTACTTCGTCTCCGGCAAGACCGCTTCGATGATCACCGGGCCCTGGGTGATCGGTCAGCTCGACACCGCGGCGAAGAAGAAGGGCTGGACGGCGGCCCATGTGGCCACCGCCCCGCTGCCGGCCGGCCCGTCGGGCAGCGTGTCCTTCTCTGCGGGCGGCACCTGGGGGGTCCTCGCCGACGCGGGCAACGCCGACGCGGCCTGGAAGTTCGTACGGTATCTGGCACGGCCCGCGACACAGATCGCGCAGTACCAGGCCTACAGCTCACTGCCGGCCGTGGTCTCCGCCTGGGACGACCCGGCCATCAAGGGCCAGCCGCTGCTCGACGCGTTCCTCACCCAGCTCAAGAACACCCGCGCCTTTCCCCAGGTGCCCACCTGGCAGCAGGTCGCCACCCGGCTGGGCAAGGAGACGGAGGCCGTCGCCAAGGGCACCCGCAGCGCGGCGAAGGCCGCCGCGAACGTACAGGCGTACGCCGAGAGTCTCGGCACGGGAGCGAAGTGAGGGCCCGCCGGACGGCCGTCGCCTGGCTGTTCCTCGCGCCCTTCACGGTGCTGTTCCTGCTCTTCACGGCGGTCCCGACGTTCTCGGCGCTCGGCTTCAGCCTCACCGATCTGCGGGGCACGGACCTGCGCCACCCGTTCGCGGTGAACTTCACCGGAGTGCAGAACTACGTCCGTCTCTTCCAGGACGACAGTTTCCTCAGGGACATCCTCAACACGGCGGTGTTCGTGGCCGTCGGGGTGCCGCTGACGATGGGCGTCGGCTTCGCGCTCGCCCTGGTGCTCGACTCCGGTGTCCGGCGGCTGCGCGGCGCCTTCCGTACGGTGTTCTTCGCGCCGGTCGTCACCAACGTCGTGGCGGTGGCGCTGATCTGGCGGTACGCCTTCAACGAGAACGGCACCGTGAACAAGGTCCTCGGCGCGATCGGCCTGGCCGGGCCGAACTGGCTGGACGATCAGCACCTGGCCATGCCCGTGGTCATCGCCCTCGGTGTCTGGCGCAACTTCGGCACCGCGATGGTGCTGTTCCTCGCCGGACTCCAGGCGATCCCCCGGGACGTCCACGAGGCGGCGTCCCTCGACGGGGCGGGAAAGCGGCGGCGGTTGTGGCACATCACCCTGCCGATGCTGATGCCGACGACCCTGATGGTCTCCGTCCTGCTCACCGTCTTCTACCTCCAGGTCTTCGACGAGCCGTACCTGCTCACCGACGGCGGCCCGCTCGGCTCCACCGAGTCGGTCGCGCTGTACACCTACCACCAGTTCGGGGTGGGCGAGCTGGGCGTCTCCTCGGCCGCGTCCTTCGTGATGCTGGCCCTCGTCGCCCTGGTGAGTGTCGTCCAGTTCCGACTGCTGAGGCCCCGCTCATGACCGCGATCACCGCACCGCAGAGCACCGAACCCACCACCGGCCCCGTCACCGGGGCGACCGCCGGCCGGATCGCCGTCCGCCACCGCTCGATCTCCCAACCTCTCCTCTACGGCGCCCTGTTGCTGTGCGCGCTGCTCACGCTGCTGCCGTTCGTCTGGGTGCTCAGCGGTTCGCTGCGCAGTCTGGACGAGATCCGCTCCGACCCCGGCGCATGGCTGCCGCACCATGTCACCTTCGACAACTTCACCCGGCTGTTCCGGACCCAGGGCTTCGGCCGGTTCCTGGCCAACAGTGTCGTCGTCGCGGCGCTGGTCGTCGTGGGCAACGTGGTGGCCGCCTCGGCGGCCGGATACGCCCTGGCCAAGCTGGAGTTCGCGGGCAGGCGGCTCGCGTTCGCGGCGGTCATGGCGGCGATGATGGTGCCGGTCACCTCGGTGTTCCTCACCCAGTTCGTGATCACCGTCGACCTGGGACTGGCGGACACCCTCACCGGTGTCGCGCTGCCGTCCATGGCGCTGCCGCTCTCGGTGTTCATCATGCGGCAGTACGCGCAGTCGATCCCGGACGAGCTGCTGGAGGCGGCCCGGATCGACGGCGCGGGCGAGTTCCGGATCTTCTTCCGGATCTTCCTGCCCCTGGCCGGTCCGGCCGTGGCGACGATCACGATCATGTCGTTCCTGTACTCCTGGAACAACTTCATCTGGCCGCTCATCGTGGCCCAGAGCATGTCGAGTTACACCCTCCCGGTCGGCCTCGCCGCCACCAGTCAGGCGGCGGCCCATGTCACCGACTACGGTCTGATGCTGGCCGGCGCGATCGTCGTGATGCTGCCGGTGCTGGTGCTCTTCCTGTTCCTGCAGCGGTACTTCGTGCAGGGCGTCGCGGGGACGGGGATGCGGTGACGGCGACCCGACCGGTGCGGACGGCGGCGCGGGGGTGCTGATGTCCGGGATGAACCAGAGTGCCGTACGACGGGTCAACACGTCGGTGATACTGCGGGCGCTGGCGGTCTCCGCCGGCCCGCTGAAGCTGACCGCGCTGGCCGAGCTGACGGGACTGTCGCGCCGTACCATCGAGCTGATCCTCGACTCCCTCGTGGAGGCGGGCTGGGTGGCCGAGCTCGACCGGGTGTCCACCAGCGGCTGCGCCGGCCGCCCCGCCCGCCGCTATGAACTGCGCGCCGAACACGCCCTGTTGGCGGCGGCCCAGATCAACACCGAGTACGCCTCGGCGGTCGTGGCCGATGTGCGGGGGCGGATCGTCGGCCGGGCCCAGCGTCCGCTGCGCGCCTATCAGGACCCGCGGGCCACCCTCGACGACGTGGCCGAACTGGTGGGCGAGGCGCTGGAGGACGCGGGCGGCTCGCCGGAGCGTCTGCGCGCCGGCGCGGTGGCGAGCGGCGGCGCGATCGACGACGACGGGGTGGTACGGCGGCTGGTGCACACCACCCGCTGGGAGGGCGTCCGGCTGCCGCAGGAGCTGGCGTGGCGCGTCCGGGTGCCGTGGTTCGCGGACAACGACTCCAACCTCGGCGCGCTCGCCGAACGTTGGCGGGGTGTGGCCGGCGACCACGACAACGTCGTCTGGGCGGTGCTCGGCAACCGGACCGGCCTCGGCATCCTGATCAGGGGCGCCGTGCACCGCGGGCTCGACGGGGCCGCCGGTGAGATCGTGGAGGCGGCGTCGATACCGACCGGCTCGGTGGAGAACCGCCCCGCGGCCTGGCTGACCTCTCCGGAGCCGGAGCGGCGGAACGTCGCGCTCGGCCGTTTCGAGGCGGCGCGGGCCGGTGACCCGCTCGCGCTCGCGGAGGTCGAGGAGTTCGTGGAGAACATCGCCTCCATCCTGACCACCCTGTCGTGGACCGTCGCGCCCTCGCTGATCGTCCTCGGCGGCGGACTGGAGGCCGCCGCCGATGTGCTGCTGCCCCGGGTGCGCGC
Source organism: Streptomyces sp. NPDC005648 (assembly GCF_040605395.1). Taxonomy (NCBI): domain Bacteria; kingdom Bacillati; phylum Actinomycetota; class Actinomycetes; order Kitasatosporales; family Streptomycetaceae; genus Streptomyces; species Streptomyces sp. NPDC005648. The sequence goes on from NZ_JBEXCS010000008.1 coordinate 101,322, forward strand.
GGCCCTGCGCGCCGCCCGCACCCCCGCGGTCGAACTACGGGCCACCGGCCTCGGGGCCGACGCCCCGCTCGTCGGCGCCGTCAAGCTGGCGCTGGACCGCATGGACACCGAGCTGTTCGGCCCCCTGGGCCCGAGCCGCCCCCACCTACGGAGTCTCACGTGACCACCCACATCCCCCACACCGACGTCCTCATCGTGGGCAGCGGCATCATGGGAGCCGCCGTGGCGCGGCTGCTGCGCGGGACCGATCCGGGGCTCGCCCTCACCATGGTCGACGCCGGCGCCCCGATCGGCGGGGCCCCCGGACGGCATCTGCACGACCTCGACGACCCGGGCCTGTGGGCGCGCTACAACGCCCAGGTGGCCACCGGCATCCAGGGCATGTACACCGGCGCGGAGGTGGTCCGCGAGGTCCCGGACACGCTCACCGGCCTGGCGCCCGGCATGTACCACGCGCTCGCGTTCGGCGAGGACGCCGAGTCGATGCCTCGGGCGGCCCTCGCGTGGAACACGGGAGGCATGGGAGTGCACTGGACGGCGGCGACACCCTGGCCGGCCGGGGACGAGGTGTTCGACTTCGGTGACCCGGAGGGCTGGGCGGCGGACCTGGCCACGGCCCACCGGCTGCTCGGCGTCACACCCGCCGCGATCGGCCCGACCCCCGTCGGACGACAGGTCCTCGACGTCCTGCGGCGACGCTACGACAGTGTCGGGCCCGAGGACCGTAGGCCGCAGCCGATGCCCATGGCCGTCACGGCGACCGGCTCAGGACCCATGCCGCGCACCGCGCCGGGGACCATCTTCCCGCCGATCGCCATGGGCGGTGACCCCGCTTTCAGGCTCCTCACCGGCACACTCACCACCTCCCTGCTCGTCGCCGGGGACGGCCGGGTCCGGGGCGCCCGGCTGCGCCGCCTCGCCGACGGCGTCGCATCGGAACTGCGCGCGGACGCCGTCGTGGTGTGCGCGGACGCGCTGCGCACCCCACAGCTGCTGTTCGCCTCGGGAATCCGCCCACCCGCGCTGGGCCGCCGTCTCAACGAACATGCCTTCATCACCGCCCGTGTCCTGCTCGACCTGGACCGGTTCGGCCTGGACCTGGAGGCGCTGCCGCTGCCGCGCCCCGGTGAGTTCAGCACCGACTCCCTCTGGCTGCCGCACAACGGGCCCGCGCAGCCGTTCCACGGCCAGATCATGAACCGGACGTACGTCGACGAGGGTGGCCGCCCGCTCGCCCACTCCGTGGGGCTCTCGCTGTACGCGCCGCTGGAGTCCCGCCCCGAGAACCGGCTGGTCTTCTCGGACGAGCGGACCGACCTGGCGGGGATGCCGCGCATCACCGTCGAGTTCGGCCACTCCGACGCCGACCGTGCGCTGATCGGGCGGGCGCTGGCCGAAGTGCGTTCGCTGGCCGAGGAGTTCGGCCCCTTCGACCCGGAGACGGAGAGCGCCCTGCTGCCGCCCGGCTCCTCGCTGCATCTGACCGGCACGGTCCGCACGGGTGCCGCCGACGACGGCACCAGCGTGTGCGACCCCGAGGGACGGGTGTGGGGCCACGACAATCTGTATCTCGCCGGCAACGGAGTGATCCCCACGGCGATGGCCGCGAACGTCACTCTGACCGGCATGGTGACGGCTGTCCGGGCCGCTCGCGCGCTGAGCGCCCGCGGGACGGCCAACACCGTGCACCGGCGGGAGGCCGGGTCCTCCGTCACCGTCGCCCAGGAAGCCGAACCGTCCATGAACATCGCGCAGGAAGTCTGAACATGATCGACATCGCGAAGGAATTCCGCGTCTCGCTGCCCGCGTGGATCGACGACGAGCTGGCCGAGGGGCCGGCGGTCCTCCCTTCCCGTGAGGACCGGATGCGGCTGGTGCACCGGCTCGCGGACCGCAACTGGCGCGAGGGCAACGGCGGTCCGTTCGCGGCACTGGTCGCCGAGCGGGAGAGCGGGCGGATCGTCTCGGTCGGGGTGAACGTCGTCCTCACCACCGGCGTCTCCGTCGCCCACGCCGAGGTCCTCGCACTCGGCCTGGCGCAGACGGCGACCGGCAGCTGGGATCTCGGGGGCAAGGGGATGCCGGGGCACGAGCTGGTCGTCAACTGGCGTCCGTGCGTCCAGTGTTACGGCGCGACCATGTGGTCCGGGGTGCGCGGACTGGTGGTCGCCGGCGAGGGGCCGGAGCTGGAGGAGATCACCACGTTCGACGAGGGGCCGGTCCGCGAGGACTGGGCCGAGCAGTTCGAGGAACGCGGCATCCAGGTCGTGTCGGACGTGCTGCGGGACGAGGCCCTCGCGGTGTTCCGCGCCTACCGCGAGGCCGTCGACGCGGGCGGGGTCGACGTCTACAACGCCCGGGGAGGCTCCGAGTGACCCGGCGTTTCGCGACGGACGTCATCACCTTCCACCACCCGGAGTTCTGGGGGCTCGACTCCGCCGCCGCACTGCGCGCATGGGCCCACGACCACCCCGGGGCCTTCTGGGAGCGGGTGATGGACTCGCTGCTCGCCTCAGGCGTCACCGGACTGGAGCTGACGTTCGCGCCGGGCGACATCGGCTCGGTGCTGCGGGCGTTCGGCAGCGCGGAGGCGTTCCGGCGCGAACTCGCCGGCCGTGGACTGTCTTTGGTGAGCGCCTTCATCGCCGACAGCGACGCGCCCGACTGGCGGCGGGCCGGCAACACGGCGGCGATCGTCGCCGACGCCGAGCGGCGCGCCGCGTTCCTCGCCGAGGCCGGAGCGGAGCTCCTGGTCGCCGGGCTGCCGATGCGGCAGACGTTCGGGATCCGCCCGCCCTTCTTCGTCGACGCCGCCTACATGGCCCGTATGGCCGACATCGCCCACGCCGTCGGCGAGGCCGTGGCCCACCACGGTGTCAGGCTCGCCCTGCACACGGAGTCCAACAGCACGCTCTGGTACGAGCGGGACATCGACCTGTTCATGGCGCTGACTGATCCTCGCTATGTCTGGCTCTGCCCCGACTCCTGCCATATCGCGCTCGGCGGCGGCGACCCGGTGGCCGTGGCCCGCCGCCACGCCCGGCGCATCGCCCTGGCGCACTGGAAGGACGCGGTCAAACCGATCGACGTGGAACTCACCGTCGACGAGACGGTCTTCGCCCAGCAGCGGCCCTACATGGCCGAGCTGGGCAAGGGCATCGTCGACTGGGAGGGCTGGGCGGACGCGATGTCCCGCACCCCGGGCGCGGGCACCGTCCTCGTCGAGCTGGACGAGGCGGTGGATCCGGTCGGGGCGCTGCGGGCGGGGACGGCGGTGGCGAGGGCGGCGCTGACCGGGTTCGAGGCCGCCTAGGAAGCGAGGAACTCGCCCAGTCCCGCCAGGAACCGGTCCACGTCCTCCGCGTTGTTGTACGGCGCCAGACCGATCCGCAGACCGCCGGTGTCGCCGAGGCCGAGCCGGCGGGACGCCTCGATCGCGTAGAAGGAGCCGGAGGGCGCGTGGACGCCCCGCTCGGCGAGGAAGCCGTAGGCATCGACCGTGCTGTGCTCCCGGAAGGTCAGCAGCAGGGTGGGCGTGCGGTCGGCGGCCCGGGAGTGGACGGTGATCCCGTCGAGCGAGGACAGGCCCTTGTCGAGCTGTGCGCGCAGGACCCGCTCATGTGCTTCCAGCGCTTCGAAGGCCGCGGTCAGCCGCTCGCGCCGGCTGCCTGTGGCGCTGGGGTCGAGGCCCGCGAGGAAGTCGACGGCGGCGCGGGTACCGGCCAGGAACTCGTAGGGCAGCGTGCCGAGTTCGAAGCGTTCCGGGACGACGTCGGTGGAGGGCAGCAGCTTGTCCGGCCGCAGGGTCTCCAGCAACTCCGGCCGGGCGGCGAGGACTCCGTGGTGCGGACCGAGGAACTTGTAGGCCGAGCAGACGACGAAGTCCGCGCCGAGTCGGTCCAGGTCGACCAGCGCGTGGGCGGTGTGGTGGACACCGTCGACGTACACCAGCGCCCCGGTCTCGTGGGCGAGCCGGGAGATCTCGGGGACCGCGGGGCGGGTGCCGATCAGGTTGGAGGCGGCGGTGACGGCGACCAGCCGGGTGCGCTCCGACAGCACGGCGCGGATGTCGTCGGGGGTCAGCTCCCCGGTGGCGGGGTCGAAGTCGGCCCAGCGCACGGTGGCGCCGGCCCGTTCGGCGGCCTGCACCCAGGGCCGGATGTTGGCGTCGTGGTCCAGCCGGGTCACGACCACCTCGTCGCCGGGCGCCCAGGACTTGGCGAGGGTGCGGGAGAAATCGTAGGTGAGCTGGGTGGCGCTGCGCCCGAAGACGATCCCGGACGGGTCCGCCCCGAGGAGGTCGGCCAGGGCGGCGCGGGTGCCGTTGACGATGGCCTCGGCGTTGCGCTCCCCCGGCGCGTTGTGTCCCCGGTTCGACAGCGGGCCGGCCAGGGCGCCGGCGATCGCCTCGATGACCGGCCGGGGTGTCTGGGTGCCGCCGGGGCCGTCGAAGTGCGCCACTCCCGCGTCGAGGGCGGGGAACTGGGAGCGGAGGGCGTTGATGTCATACGTCACGAGCTGCTCCTCGGGGCCGTCCTGATAGGTGCTTCAACAGTTCTTCAGCCCCACCGCACATGGAGGGCGGGCGGTTTACGGAAGACCAGGCCGTACGGCGTCGCCGGGTGCTCGGGGTCGAGCCGCAGGCCGGGGAGCCGGCCGAGGAGGCAGCGGAGAGCGACGCGGGTCTCCAGGCGGGCCAGATGGGCGGCGACGCAGTGGTGCGGGCCGTGGGCGAAGGCGAGCTGGAGGCGAGCATTGGCGCGGCGGACGTCGAAGCGGTCGGGGTCCGCGAAGACGGCGGGGTCACGGTTGGCACCGGCGAGGGAGACCGTGACGAGGTCGCCCTCACGTATGTCCGCCTCCCCGAGGACGGTGTCGCGGGTGGCGTACCGGTCCACGACCATCGCACCGGGCTCGAGGCGCAGCGACTCCTCGATCGCGCCGTCGAGCAGGTCGGCGTCGGCCTGGACCAGGGCGAGTTGGTCGGGGTGGCGGAGCAGGTGGAGCAGTGCGTTGGTGATCATCGCCTCGGTGGTCTCGATGCCGCCGAACATCATCACCGCGGCGTTGGAGGCCACCTCCGACGGCGTCAGCCGCTCGGCCGCCGAGATCAGGAGCGAGTGGGCACCCCGGTCGGCGAGGGTGGCCTCGACGGCGGCCCGCAGCTGCGCGTAGGCCGCGGCGCCCGCGGGGTCGGCGTCCTGACCCGCGGTGATGTCCGAGACGGCCCGCACGATGGACTCGTACCAGTCGAGGACGGTGTCCGCGTCGGTGCCGACCAGCCCGAGCGCCTCCGTCACGACGGCGACGGCGAGCGGGCCGGCGAGCGTGCGGCGCAGCTCGGCGGCGCCGGCCGGTGCGAGCGCGGTGACGAGCCGGTCGGTCTCCCGCTCGACGAAGGCGGCGAAGCCGTCGTGCACCGCGCGGGGCCGGAACGGCGGGGCGAAGGGCTCGCGGTGCCGGGCGTGGGCGTCACCGTCCAGGGAGAGCATGCTCGGTCCGACGACCTGGGCGGTGGAGAAGCGGGGGTCGTCGACGGTGAAGGTGACGGCGTCCCGCATCACCTCCAGCGCCAGGTCACGGCGGGTGACCAGCCAGCCGTCCAGTTCCGGCAGCCAGGACACGGGTTCGCGCGCCCGCAGCAGGGCGAGCCGGGGGTGCGGGTCGCGGGCGAGTTCGTCGAGCGTGGTGGCGGCGCCGACCGGGAATGCGTGCACGCCACAGGCTAACGCTCCCGGAACCGGTCGAGCAGGCCGGCCCCGATCGCGTGGCGGTGGCCGTGGGACGGGTGGCGTGGGCCGGTGAACACGCCGGTCTCCGACAGAGCGCGCTCATCGTCGGCCTCGGGGCCGGCCCGTCGTCACGCCGTGTCCGCCGCCGCCGTGCTCGGTGCCTGTGCTGCCGTCGTGCCGAAGCGGATGCCCTTGGCCTCCTTGCCGAACGCGCTCAGGACGATCACGGCGACCATGGCGGGTACCACGGTCCAGGCGATCGCCGGGGGGTAGCCGTGGCGTTCGGCGATGGCCTCCTGGATCGGGAGGTTGAGGGCGGCGATGAGGTTGCCGAGCTGGTAGGTGACGCCGGGGTAGAAGCCGCGGATCGCGTCCGGGCTCATCTCGGTGAGGTGCGCGGGGATCACGCCCCAGGCGCCCTGGACGCACAGTTGCATCAGGAAGGACGAGAGCATCAGCCAGCCGACCTGCGTGGACAGGACGAAGAACGGCACCACGACCAGGCCGGCGGCAGCCGCGATCATGATCGTACGGCGGCGGCCGAGTCGTTCGGAGTAGGCGCCCAGCACCATGCCGCCGATGATGGCGCCGACGTTGTAGACGACGGCGATGGCGATCGCGGTGTCCGGGGAGAGGCCGAGGCCCTTCTTGACGAAGGTCGGGTAGACGTCCTGCGTGCCGTGGGACAGCCAGTTGAAGGCGGTCATCAGCGCGACCAGGTACACGAACCGCTTCAGCACGGCCGGCTTTCTGAACACCTGGTGGGCGGGGGTGCGGTTGAGCCGGACGCTCTTCTCCCACACCTCGCTCTCCTCCACCCGGGACCGCACCCACAGGGCGACCAGGGCGGGCACCAGACTGAAGGCGAACAACCCCCGCCAGCCGAAGGCGGGTTCGATGCCGAAGAACGCCACCGCGGCGAGCAGATACCCGAGCGAGTAACCGCTCTGCAGCAGCCCGGACCAGAAGCCGCGCCGCTCGGCCGGGATCTTCTCCATGGCCAGCGCCGCGCCCAGTCCCCACTCGCCGCCCATGCCGATGCCGTAGAGCAGGCGCAGCACCAGCAGGACGGCGTAGTTGGGGGCGAACGCACAGGCGAAGCCGACGATCGAGTAGAAGACCACGTCGACCATGAGCGGAACCCGGCGGCCCTTGCGGTCGGCCCACATTCCGAAGAGCAACGCGCCGACCGGCCGCATCACCAGCGTCGCGGTGGTGAGGAAGGCCATGTCGGTGAGCGAGACCCCGAAGTCGTCGGCGATCTCGCTGTAGACGAGGACCACGAGGAAGTAGTCGAAGGCGTCCATCGCCCAGCCCAGATAGGCGGCGACGAAGGCGTTGCGCTGGTCCTTGGTGAGTCCTGCCGCCTGTTCCCGGACGGTTTTCAGCATCCCGGCCCTCCCACGGTTCCGCGGGTGAGGCTAGGCGCGGCGCAAGCGCCGGGGCAACGTGTGCACCGGCAAAGATCACACCAAGCCCACCGATGCGCGGACAGGCTCCCGGGCGCTAGACCCGTACGGTCAGGGCCGCGGCCTCGCGGGCCACCGCTACGACCCGCTCGCGCACGAGGTCGGCGGTGCGCCGCATGTTCCGGTGCGCGACCTCCGTGTCCGGCAGCCGGCACGCGAACTGCAGCCCCTCGTGGACACGGGTGACCCACGCGCACACCTGGTCCCCGTACGACACCCGGATCAGCCCGTACGCCTTCAGCTCCTGCCAGCGCTCGGCGCCCGGGATACCGCGCGAGTCGACGTAGGAGAGGATCGAGTACAGGTCGGGGGAGGTGGGCCGGAAGTCCGCGCCCAGCAGGCGCAGCACACGGGCGAGGGGCATCCGGGACAGCGGCCGGGTGTCGCGCAGCGCGGCGCGGACCAGCTCCAGGACGCCGTCGAAGTCCGTGGCCCGTGCCACCGGGATCTCGACCGGGGCGCCGCCCACGTACCAGCCGACGGAGTCGGCCCAGCGGGACTTGACCCGGGTGTGGAAGGGCACGACGGTGCGGTACACGCCGAGTCCGCCGATCTCGCGGGCGGCGAGCGCGACCGCCGCGACGACGCCGACGAGAGTGCCGCCGTAGGGCCGGCAGTAGGCCTCGAAGGCCGCCGCGTCCTCGGCGTCCACGAGCATCTCCGTGAGGAACCTCTGCTCGGGCAGCGGGCCCTCGGGGTCCAGGCCGAGATCGACGGGGAAGTTCGGCAGCTTGCCGTCGCAGCGGGCGATGAACTCGCGCCAGCGGCCGACCACGGTGTGCGTGTCGTCGATCAGATCGGCGTCCGTGCGCTCGCTCGCGCAGAAGTCGACGTAGCTGGCGACCGGTTGGGGCTCGACGGCCCGTCCGTCGAGCCCGGCCGCGTAGAGCTCGTGGATCTCCGCGGTGATGCGGTGGATCGAGTACGCGTCCACATTGCTGTGGTCGAACGCCATGTAGACACTCGCGCCGTCGTCCCGGACGACGGCGGCGAAGAGGAAGTTCGGCCAGGTGAGCGCGTCGGCGGCGACATCGAAACGGTCCTGCAGATAGCGGGTGAGCGTCACCGGGTCCGCGAACTCCCCGACGTCCTCGCGGTGCAGGGCGACGGCGCCCTCGCCCAGCGTGAACCGGCGCATCTCGTCACCGGCCCACCGGAACCCGCTGCGCAGCGTCTCGTGCCGCAGCATCCAGCTCTCCAACGCGCCCTGGAGCACGTCGAGTTCGATACGCCCCGGGATGTCGAAGGCGGTTCCGATCCAGGTCGGCACGAACAGCCCGTCCTCCCGCACGGTGCGTGCCGTACGGATATGGGACTCCTGGACGTACGCCGGTGGCCTCGCGTCGTCCGGCAGTGCTCGCGCCGCACCCACGGACGCCGGATGCAGCGTCCATTCCACGAGCCTTCCCGGCCGGATCTCGCACCGCTGGAGGTCGGTCATGCGCACAGGGCTCTCCGATCATCGCTCACCGCGTGCAGTGATCAACGATCGGCGGGTCGGAAGGCAACGCCCGCCGATGTCCCGTCGGCGGGCGTCCCGTCAGCCGGTCACGGGCGTCCACCGGATCCGGGTACTGCACAGCGAGACCACGGCCGCCGCCGCCGCGACCACCGCGAGGCCCCAGACCAGGCTGCTCGCGCTCGCGACGAAGCCGATGAGGGGCGGCCCGGCCAGCAGGCCCGTCGTGCCCATCGCGGCGACCAGTGCCAGCGCCTGTGAGCCCTGTTTCGCCGCGGCCACATAGACGCAGGGGGTCACGGCCGCGCAGCCGAGGCCGACGCAGGCGAACCCGATGAGAGCCGCCGTCACTCCCCCGCTCACCAGGGCGAAGGCCAGCCCGGCGGCGGCGAGTGCGCTGCCGAGCAGGACGACGCGCCCGTCACCCCAGCGGCTGCGCCACCCGTCGGCGAAGAGCCGGGCCACCACCATCATCCCGGACACCACGGCGATGCCCGTCGGTGCCAACTCCGCCGAGGCCTTGGCGACTTCGCGCAGATAGAGGGCGGACCAGTCGTTCATGGCGCCCTCGGTCACGGTGCCGAAGGCCATCGCACAGCACATCCAGAGGGTGATCCGGGACGGCAGACTCCATCCGGTGCGGCTCTTGTCCTGCCGTGCCTCGCCGGGAGCCTCGTCCTCCAGCAGGCCGGTGCGGGCCACGCCGGCCAGCAGGACGAGGACCACGGCGGCCACGCCGAAGTGCGCCGTGACGGAGGAGGTCGCCGCGGTCATGCCGGAGGCGAGCAGCGCCGCGAGCAGGGAACCGGCGCTGAAGGTGGCGTGCAGCCGGGCCATGGTGTTGCGTCGGTAGCGGGTCTCCAGTGCGGTGCCCTGCGCGTTCATGGCCACGTTCAGGCATCCCACGCACACCCCGTCGGCCACCATGACCAGCAGTGCCACCGGGTAGTCGGGGGCCACGGCGAGGGCCAGGAGCAGCGCGGTCAGGCACAGGGCCGACAGGAGTGCCAGCCGTGCCGAGCCCAGCCGCCTCACCAGGACCGGCACCAGCGGGAAGGACGCCACGGCGCCGATGCCGGCGGCCATCAGCAGCACTCCCACCTCGGCCGCGGTCAGACCGAGGTCGGCCTTGACGGCGGGGATGCGTGAGGCCCAGGTGGCGTACTGGAAGCCGAGGGAACAGAACAGCGCGGCGATGGCCGACCGGCCGCGGTGGAAGGGGTCATGGACACGGGACACGTACATCAACTCGCTTCGTGGACTCGGCCGTCGCCTCGGACATCGCCCTGGACATGTAGACGGCGTCGGCTCCGTAACCGGTGGGGACGATCCCCGGGCTCGCGCTGAACCCGCGCGCCGACCAGAACGGCTCGCTGCGCCCGACCGCGATCAGCGAGATCCGCTCGAACCCTCGTGCGGCGGCCGTCACGGTCAGGTGGCCGAGGAGGCGCTGCCCCAGTCCCCTGCCCCGCAGCCGCTCCAGGACGACGAGGTCGTGCAGGTGCAGATTGCGCGGTGCGGTCGACGGCGGTTCGGCCTTCTCCGCCCGCTCCAGGTCCGGGTATCCGAAGGGTGGATACGGCAGTGCCAGCAGGTACCCGGCCGGCCGCGCGCCGACGTCCAGGACGAAACAGGTGTGCGGCGAGGCGTCCACCCTGGAACGCAGGGCCGCGCGCCCCTCCGACAGGCCGAGGTGGGCATAGGTCCTGGACTCCATCGCCACGATGGCGTCCCAGTCGGCGTCGGCGATGGGGCGTACGCGCACGCCGTCGCCGCTCATGGACGTCCTTCGCCGACGCAGAGGTACGGCAGCGGGGCGAAGCCGTTGAAGCCCCGGGTGGTGTAGCTGATCGCGTAGGCGCCGCCGGCGAGCACCCAGACGGGATCGCCGGACGCCAGGTCCCGGGGGACGTGCACAAGGCCGTGGCCCGGCGGGTAGGCGTCGTCGCTGTCGCAGGTGGGACCGGCCAGGACGGCGGGGACGTACACGGGGTCGGCGTGGGTGGGGAACACGAGCGGGTACTGCAACGCGTCCATCTCGTAGAGGCCGTTGAACTTCCCGCAGCTCAGATACAGCCAGTACCGGCGCTCCCCGTCGGGGCCGCGGCGCTCGGCGAGCCGGGCCACATGGGCGCGCACCGCCCCGTGGTCGGCGACGAGGTGGCGCCCCGGCTCCATGACGAACTCCAGGTGCTCGCCGTGGACTTGTCTGAGGTGGCGCATGCCCTCGCGGATGACGGCGAAGATCTTGTCCAAGGGCGGGTCCAGCGGCGCGCCGTGCCGGTCGAGGTAACCGAGGGCGGGCAGACCGCCGCCGAGGTTGACGTGGTCCAGGACGATCCCGTGTCCCGCCAGGGCGGTGAGCACGTCGGCCAGGCGTTCGACGGCACTGTGCCAGGCGTCCGCCGTCATCTGCTGGGAGCCGACGTGCACGGACAGACCGGAGGGCGTGAGCCCCAGGTCCGGCGCCGCCCGCAGGATGCGCACGGCGTCCCCGGGTGTGCAGCCGAACTTGTCGCTGAGGCCCCACAGCGCCCCTTCGCCGCTGGTCGCGAGCCTGCAGAACACCCGGGCTCCCGGTGCGTGGGCCGCGATCGCCGCCAGGTCCTCCATGCTGTCGGTGGCGAAGACCGTCACGCCGAGGCGGTGGGCGTCGGCGATGTCCCGGTCCGACTTCACCGTGTTGCCGTAGTGGGTCCGGCCGACCGGGACGCCCGCGCGCAGCGCCTGCTCCAGTTCGCGCGGACTCGCCCCGTCGACTCCGGCGCCCTTCGCGGCGAGACGGGCGAGCACCTCGTCCACCGGACAGGCCTTCATCGCGAACCGCACGTCCACGCCCGGCAGTTCACGCCTGAGCGAGTCGTAGCGGTCTTCGATGCCGGTGAGGTCGAGGACGACACGGTCCTCGGTGGCCTCCGCCAGCGCGGCGAGCAACGGTGCGGACTCCCGCGTCCCGCGCGCCGTCACGGCCGCTGCCCCGGCATCGGGTCCACGGCGGTGAGCGCCGCCGATCTCACCAGCGGCTCCCACGCCTCCACCAGCAGGGCGAAGTCCTCGATGTCGCCGCGTGCCTCGTCCAGGAGACGTGCGCGCCGCTGCCGCAGCAGATCGGCGAACTCGGCGTATCTGCCGCCCAGTCGGCGGTAGGCGGTGTCGAGGACGTCCAGCCGGTGGACGTTCTCGCTCCGGTCGAGGCCCGCGCTCTTTCTCGCCAGCCGGGCCACGGCCGACGCGCGGACCCGCCCCTGTTCGTCGAGCAACGAGTCACCGGCCAGGGCCATGTGCTCGTAGATGAAGTTGAAGTAGAGCATCGACAGCAGGAACTTGACGAAGCGCAGCTGGTAGGCCGGGAAGCCGGTCTCGGTGCGGCGCTCGCCGGTGTAGTAGTTGACGATGTTCCGGTTGTGCAGGACGCCCGGCAGGGCGGCGTCGTGGACCAGGTGGATCAGGAAGTAGTCGCTGCCGATCGTGTCGGTCGCGGGCGGCAGGGGCACGCGTTCGTGAACGCCGTGGAAGGCGATGTTGCACATGTCCACGCGCATGGGATCGACGACGGTGAGCGTGGAGTGGTCCGCCGTGAAGGCCTCGGTGCCCGCGCCCCGGAACGACTCGTCGACGAGTTGTCCCTTCCGCTCGTCGGACCAGTGCGCGGGCGCCCAGAGACCGACCATGTCACGGTGGACGTCGGGGTCGATCCGGAGTATCTCGCCGATGTCGACGGAGAGTTCACCGACGAAGGAACTGCCGACCAGCGCGACCTCGCGGCTCATGAGGTCGGCGGCGAGTGCGGTCTCGGTGACATGGGGCGCGGCGTCGGCGGCGGTCCTGCCGAGCGACAGCAGTTCGTGGTGGACGGGGAAGACCCTCTCGCCGTCCACGACCTGGTAGCGGCTGTCGGAGTCCCGGCGGTGGACGGAATCACAGCCGAGCGCGGCGGCGAGGAGGAAGGCGCGGTTGGTGCAGGCGCCGTAGGACACACCGGCCGGGAGCATCAGGTCCAGCAGGTGGTCGGGCTTGACCGCGCCGGCCCGGTCGATCACCCGCCGCAGGAAGTCCGACTGCCGTGCCTCGTCGAGGTGGTGGACGACGATCCGTGGATCGGGGGGAATGCGGCGGACCGCTTCGGCGTGCTCCTCGAAGTCGCCCGCGGCGCAGGAGTCCAGGATCAGGAGACGCACCTCGGTGCCGAAGTGCCGGGCGGCGTAGGCCGCTTCCTCGGCCACGGCCGAGATGGTCGCCGTGCAGGGCCTGTTGGTCGGCAGGGTCAGACAGATTCGGCGCATGTTCCGTCTCCCGCGGACCGTGCCGCCGTGTCGAGGTCCGCGCCGCTCCAGGAGGTGAGGCCGAGCAGCCTGGCGCCGAGTTCGTCCAGGGTGGCCCTGCCGTAGCGCAGGGACTCGTGTCGTACGGCGTCGCCGAGCAGGGTCCCGTTCCAGTCCGGTGTGCCGAGGGTGCGCCATGACTCGACGCGGGAGCGCCGCAGCGTCTGGTGGGACTCCAGGGCCGGCATCATCGACAGGTACTGGACCGCGCGTACCTCACCGTCGGAGGTGTTCGGCGCCACGCCGTGGGCGAGGAGGCCGTTGAAGATCAGCAGGTCGCCGGCCTCCAGCCGCGGTCGCACCACGGGGAACTCCGCGCGGTCGATCCCGGGCCGGATCGGGTCGCGGTCGTCGGGCTGGAACGCCTTCCACTGGTCGAACCGTTTGAACAGTTCGGGGCAGCACTGGAAGCCGCCGAGTTCGGGTCCGGTGTCGGTCAGGGCGATGATGCCCTGGACGCGCTGCGGCGGTATGCCCAGCGTGGTGTCGACGTCCCAGTGGAGCTCGATGTCGAAGCCGTCCTCCGTGCGCGGGATCAGCGCGCGGGAACGGTTCCTGATGTTGGGCGGGTTGAGATTGAGCCGGTCGAGCGTCACCCACAGCTCTTCGCAGTCCCAGACGTCGACGAAGGCGTCGTAGACCCGCCGGGTCTGGCGGCTGTCCCAGATGAGCTGGTGGTGATAGGCCTCGACGAAGCCGTAGATGTGCAGTTCCCGGTCCAGGTCGGAGCGGTACTCGCGGTCCTCGTACCAGGTCTCCGGACGGTCGGGGTCCAGCCCCTGGAACTCCCAGGCGAAGTCCAGCAGTCGGCGGGCGTGGGCCGCGGGGATCGCCTGTCTGACGACGACGTAGCCGTACGTCTGCCATAAGGCGAGGTCCTCCTCCGAGAGGACGCGCAGCGGGCGGGTCTTCTTCAGGTCCCGCAGGGGTGTCTGGGCGAGATAGGTCTCGCCGTCCGAGCTGAAGTAGGGGATGGCTGAAGGGGCTCGATGGAGATAACGGTCAGTCGTGGGCATACGGTGCTCCACACCTCGTTCTCTGGTACCGGCGACCCGACCGGGTCACCAACTGCGCGGAGTGAGGGGGCGGCGGCCGTTCCCGCAGGATCACTGCACCACTGGCCGCACGAGCCCCACGTCGAACTCGCGTGCCACCAACTTGGACTAGACCAACTGGATGTGTCAAACACCCCAGTTGAGGGCGTGTTTTCGCCAAGTGGGCGAGATTCGGGCCCACTTGACACGAGCGGTTAGCCTGAGCGGAGACGCATTGGTCTGTACCAACAGAAGGGCGCATGCGATGGTCTCCAGCAAGCACGGCACGGAGTTGCGAGGGCTGGCGCGCTCCGTGCTGCAGCCGGGGTTCGTGGGCACCGAGGCGCCGGACTGGGTGCTGCGCGAGATCGCCGACGGGCTGGCGTCGGTGGTGCTCTTCTCCCGCAACATCGTCACCCCGGAGCAGGTCGCCCGGCTGACCGGCCGACTGCGCGCGGAGAACCCCGAGCTGATCATCGCCATCGACGAGGAGGCCGGGGACGTCACCCGGATCGAGTCCGCGACCGGCTCCACACGACCGGGCAACTTCGCGCTCGGCACGGTCGACGACACCGAGCTGACCGAGGCCGTCGCCGCCGACCTCGGCCGCCAGCTGCGCGCCATCGGTGTCAGCCTCGACTACGCGCCCAGCGCGGACGTCAACTCCAACCCGGACAACCCGATCATCGGGGTCAGGTCCTTCGGCGTCCACGCCAAGGTCGTGTCGCGGCACACCGGCGCGTGGATCCGGGGTCTGCAGTCGGCCGGTGTCGCCGCCTGCGCCAAGCACTTCCCCGGCCACGGCGACGTGGCCGTCGACTCCCACCACGGCCTGCCCGTCTACGACGCCGATCGCGAGCAGATCGCCGAACAGGCGCTGCCGCCGTTCCGTGCCGCCCTCGCCGCGGGCGTCCGCGCGGTGATGAGCGGTCATCTGCTGGTGCCCGCCTACGACCCCGACCTGCCCGCCACCCTGAGCCGGCGCATCCTGCACCGACTGCTGCGCGAGGAACTCGGGTTCGACGGAATCGTCGTCACCGACGCCATCGAGATGGGTGCCGTCGCCGACCGCTACGGGATCGGCGGCGCCGCGGTGCGGGCGGTCGCGGCCGGTGCCGACGCCGTCTGCGTGGGAGGCGAGAACGCGGAGGAGGCCACTGCCCGGCAGCTGGTGGACGCCCTGGCGAACGCGGTCGTCTCGGGCGGCCTCGCCGAGGAACGGCTCGCGGAAGCGGCCCACCGGGTGCGCGGGTTCGCGTCCTGGTCGACCGGACTGCGCCCGGTCCATGCCGCCGACTGGGACGCCGGCCGGATCGGCTTCGCGGCGGCCCGCCGGGCCATCCGGCTGCACGGAGCCGTACAGAGCGTCCTGCCGCTGGTCAACGCGCCGCACGTGGTGGAACTCGTGCCCACCACCAACCTGGCCATCGGCAAGGAGACCCCCTGGGGCGTGGCCACCCCGCTGGGCGAACGCCTGCCCGGCACGACCTCCGTCCGGGTCCGCCGCGAGGATCTGCGGTCACCGGTCACCGCCCTGGAGGCCCACGCCCTGGCGCCCGCCACGGGACGCCCGCTGGTCGTGGTGGTACGGGACGCCTCCCGCCACCCCTGGATGGCGCGCGCACTCGCCCACCTGCTCGCGGCCCGCCCCGACACGATCGTGGTGGAGATGGGTCTGCCCGGCACCCCGCTCCCCGCGACGGCGCAGATCTTCACCCATGGCGCCACCGCCGCGTCCGGGGTGGCGGCGGCGGAGGTCCTGGCGGGGGCCCTGTAGGGCGGACCGGCTCGACATTCATCCACAGATAGGTGCGAATGACCCTAAACTGGGAAAAGCACTCCATGGATGATCGAGGGCAGCGTGTCGGCCAACGGTATGGCATCGAGCTCGTACCCGCTCGGCGCCGCGGGTGTCGGCGAAGCGCCCGAGCGCGATGACGCGTTGGTGCGGGCCGTGGTCCACGCCGTGGAGGTCACCGGAGCACATACCGGAAGCGTGTTCCTGCTCTCCGGCGACCGTCGCTCGCTCGTGGTGGCCGCGTCCTGCGGGTCACCGCCCTCCCTGCTCACCGGGTGGCGTCGGATCCCGGTGAGCAGCCGTATACCGGTGGCGGAGGCGTTCCGCTCCGGGCGCATGGTCCACCTGGCCGGCCCGGAGGAGACGATGCGGCGCTTCCCCCAGCTCTCGATCGCCCTGCCCTACCCGTTCGGCTCCGCGTCGGTCCCCGTACGGGCGGGCGGGCGCACTTTCGGCGCCATCGCCGTCGTGTGGACGGCCAAGGGGGACGGGACGGGCCTGTCGAGGGCGCAGCGCGGACAGCTGCACTCCATCGCGGACCGTCTGGGCACCGCCCTCGCCGGGCTGCGGGCCCGCGGCGGACTCGGCGAGTACGACGAGCGGACGCCCCCGGTACTCGTCCCGCTGCCGGCCTCTCCGATGATCCGGGTGGGCCTGTTCGACTGGAATCTCGGCACCGGGGCCCTCACCGCCGACGACGAACTCTGCGCGATCCTCGGGATCGAGCCCCGCGCGTTCGACGGGCGGGCGGCCACGCTGGCGGCCCGTGTCGAGCCGACGGATCTGCCCGGTTTTCGGTCCGCCACCCGTGCCGCGGTCGAGGAGGGGCACATACTGGCGCACGGGCTGCGCATCCTGGACGGCCGTGGTGGGCACCGCGTCGTCGAGCTGTGGGGCCGGGTGCCGGAGAGCCCGGACGCCCCGGAGGCCTCGTGCCACCTGGTCGGCGCCGTGCTCGACTCCGGGAGCGGCATGGCCGCCGTGGCGGCGATCGAGCGGCTCGCGGACGGTTTCTTCGCGCTCTCTCCGGACGGGCGCCTCGCCTACGCCAACCACAGCCTGGAGGATCTGCTGCGGGTCCGCCAGGACGAACTCATCGGCCGACGCCTCTGGGACGTCATGCCCTGGCTGGCCGACCCCGTGTACGAGGACCGCTACCGGGCCGCCGTCATCTCCCAGCAGCCGGTCTCCTTCCTGGTCCGCCGCCCACCGGACGAGTGGCTGGTCTTCTCCCTCCACCCGGGCGCCCAGGGCATGACGGGATGGGCCTCACGCGTGCGACAGCCCGTACCGCCCGGCACCGGACCCGGTACACCGGTCGACGAGGAGGCACCGCCCGTCTCGCCGGCGGCTCCGCCCGCGGTCTCCCGCGTGGGTGCCCTCTACCGGGTGCTCACGCTCGGCAGTGCCCTCACCGGGGCGGTCACCGCGCACGAGGTGTTCGATGCCGTCGCCGATCAGCTGCTGCCCGCCTTCGGCGGCCAGAAGCTGGCGATCGCCGTGGTGGAGGAGCGGCGCCTGCACCTGCTCGCCCAGCGCGGCTACTCGAAACGCTTCCTCGCCCGGTTCGAAGGCACCCCGCTGCACGCCCGGCTGCCCATGACGGACGCCCTGACCTCCGGCGCCCCGCTCTTCGTCGAGTCCCGGGAGCAACTGCGCGCCATGTACCCCGGGATCATGGTGGGCCACTCCAACTCCTGGGCGTTCCTTCCGTTGATCGCCTCGAACCGCCCGGTTGGCGGCTGCATGCTCGGTTTCGACGACGTCCACCGGTTCCCCGACGAGGAGCGCGGCGTCCTCACCGCCTTGGGCGGCCTGATCGGCCAGGCCCTGGAACGCGCCAGGCTCTACGACGCCGAATTCGCCCTCGCCCGAGGCCTGCAGGACGCGCTGCTGCCGCACCGGCTGCCCTCCGTGCCGGGTCTGCGCGTCACCGGACGCTATCTTCCGGGCACCCGGGGAATGGAGATCGGCGGCGACTGGTACGACGTCATCCCGACCGGCGACGACGTCTCACTGATCGTCGGGGACGTCGAGGGGCACAACGTCCCCGCCGCGGCCGCCATGGGCCAACTGCGCAGCGCCATGCGGGCCTTCGTCGCCGCAGGTCACCGACCGGGCGAGGTCGTCGCCGGCACCAACCGGCTCCACATGGACCTCGACCCGGCGCTCCTCGCCAGCTGCTGCTACGCCCGGCTCCATCCCCGTTCGGGGGTCGTGCGCATCGTCCGCGCGGGCCATCTCCCGCCCCTGCTGCGCCTGTCCGACGGGCACACCAGGATCCTGGACGTGCCCGGCGGCCCACTGCTCGGCATCGACGCGGCGGCACACTTTCCGGAGTCGGAGCTGCGTCTGGCTCCCGGTTCGGTGCTCGCCCTGTACACGGACGGGTTGATCGAGAGGCGCGATTCGGACATCGGCTCCGACGTCGAGCGGCTCCGGGCGTCGCTGGCCCGTCTGGGCGGGGGCCGACTGGACGATCTGGCGGACGGGCTGCTGCGGGATGTGTGCCAGGTCCTCCCCGACCGGGCGGACGACATCGCACTCCTGCTCACCGAGTACGCACCGCCGCGTTGACCGGTCCCCGCAGCCACCGTCACCTGCCCCAGATCTTCCGGTACGCCTCCCGGTATCCCGCCGGATCCCAGGTCGTGGCGCCATGGCTGTTGTCGGCCGTGCTGATGTGGACGGGGGCCACATAGCCGCTGGCCGGCCGGCCGGAGAAGGCGCGGTTGAACTCGTCGACGATCTGCCAGCCCTGCAGGGACAGCGGCTCGGGCACGGTGGCCGCCTGGTACTGCCTGCTGTTGATCCGCTGGAAGGCGGAGGGGTCGCCGTCGCCCGCGCCGATGTTGAAGGGCGGGCCGGCACCGTTCCGGCCGGCCGCGCGGAAGGCCGGGGCGGCATCGGCGAAGTACAGGTCGTTGATGGCGACGGAGTGGGTCCATCTGCCCTGGAAGCGGGAGAGCAGTGAGGAGATCTCCCGGGGCGTGCGGCTGCCGGCGTCAGAGATCGGGATGTTCTCGTAGGCCAGGAGCCGCACCCCCGCGCAGGTGGCCAGCTCCTTCCTGATCAGGTCGGACTTGTACTTGGCGAAGGGGATCGAGGCGTCGGTGAAGACCACGGCCCCGGCGGTGCCGTAGGAGCTCGAGATGACCCACTGCGCGCTGGCTCTGGCCACGTCCTCGACCTTGGTGGTGACGTTGGTGAAGAGCCTCGGGCGCCGACTGGGGCCGGGGGAGGCGACCGCGTGCCAGCCGATGAGCGGGACGCCCGCCGCGTGCGCACGCGCCACCTGCTGCGAGGTCGAGTCCGGGTCGAAGCCCCCGATGACGATGCCCGAGGGTCTGACGTCCACGGCCTCGCTCATCGCCGCCTGGATGCCGGCGGGGGTGCCGCCGCCGTCGATCACCCGGACGTGCCAGCCGATGACGCGCGCGGCTTCCCGCACGCTGCCCGCGACGCCCGCGACTCCGGGATTGGTCATGGTCTGGGCGACGTAGACGAGAGTCTTGCCGCCCACCGCGGTGGGGCCGCTGGTCGGTCCGTGCCAGGGGACGTCGGTCCGCTGCGCCCGGCTGACGGCGGCCTGGGCCCTGGTCTGGACCGTGGGGCAGCCGCTCGGACCCGAGGTGGAGTGCGCCGGGTCGCTCGACGCGCCGCGTTCACAGCCGGCCAGCACGAAGACCGCGGCCACCAGGGCGGTGGCAGTGGACCGCGCGTTGCGGACGGTGGGGCTGTTGCGGTTGCGGTGCACGGAAGCTCCTTGCCGAGGATGCCGCACGGGCACTGTGGTGATGCCCGCGGCGCGGGTCATGGAGGGCTGCCCGGTGTGCCGTCGTCCTGTGTCACGGCGGGCGCGTCGCGGGCGACGACCACGCCGGTGCGCAGTCGGCGGCGAGCGGAGTAGCCGGCCAGCCCGACGGCGAGGAGCAGGGTCCCGCCGTAGAACAGCGGGACCGTCCAGAAATCGCCGCCCATCTGGGCGATGCCGGTGAGGCCTACGGCGAGGACCGCGACGGCGACCAGGGTGCCCAGGGCGTTGGGGCGCCCCGGCTTGATGGCGGTGGAGCCGAGGAGGGCGCCGACGAACGCGGGCAGCAGGTAGTCGAGACCGATGCTGGGATTGCCGATCTCCTGCTGCGCCGCGAGCAGCACACCGTCGAAACCGACGATCAGTCCCGACGCGGCGAAGGCGTAGACCGTGTACCTGCGGGTCGGGATGCCGACCAGGTCGGCGGCGCGCGGGTTCGACCCGACGACGTACAGGTACCTGCCGAGCGGCAGCCGCTCCAGAACCAGCCAGAGGACGACCGTGAGGGCGAGCACGTAGAAGGCGGGCACGGGCAGGCCGAGGAAGACGGAGTCGTAGAGGTCGGTGAAGCCCGGCGGGAGGCCTCGCGGGCCGGGGACGATCCGGCCGCCGCCGGTCACCCACCCGGTCACCGCGTACATCATGCTGCCGGTGCCGAGGGTGGCGATGAACGAGTCGATCCGTCCGAATTCGACGACGACACCGTTGAGGACGCCCACGACACCCCCTCCGGCGATCACCGTGAGGCAGGCGAGCGGCCAGGGCCACCCCTCGACCACGACCAGCTGCATCACCATGACGTGCGCCAGGCCGAGGCCGTAGCCGATGGAGAGGTCGAACGCGCCGGTCACGATGGGGACCATCGCGGCGAGGGCGAGGACGGCCGGGATCGACTGGTTCGACAGGATCGAGTCGACGGTGTCCCGGGTGGGGAAGGTACGCGGCAGGGTGAGGGAGAAGATCAGGAAGAGCAGGGCGGTGAGGGCCAGGAGACCGTAGGCGCCGAGGAGTTGCCCGCTCCGACCGTGCGTGGGGTCGAGTCGCCTCGGCGGGCCCGAGCGGCGCGCCCGTGGCGGGGGCGCGGACGGGGAGGGGGAGCCGGTCACGGATTCACCGCGGTCGGGGAGGGGGGCAGCGCCGAAGCCGCCCGTGTGAGCTCGGTGACCGTGAGGGCCGGGCCGCTCAGCTCGGCCGTCACGGATCCGCGGACGAAGACGAGGGCGCGCCGGCACACGCCCGTGACCTCCTCGAAGTCGCTGGAGACGAGGAGGACCGCGAGGCCGGCCGCGAGCGCCTCGTCGAGCAGTCGGTGGACAGCGGCTTTGGCACCGATGTCCACGCTCGCCGTCGGTTCCTCCAGGATCAGCAGGCGCAGGCCCAGCCGCAGCCACCGTCCGATCATGGCCTTCTGCTGGTTCCCTCCGGACAGGGTGGCCATGACGGCCTCGCTGTCGCGGGGACGCACCGAGAACCGTTCGATCAGGGTGCCGGCCTCGGCGCGTTCGCGGCGGGGGCTGATCCAGCGCAGCGCCGGCAGGCCTCCCGCCCGGGGGTTGGCCAGGAGGTTCTCCCGCACGGTCAGCTCGGCCAGGCAACCCTCCCGCTGTCGGTCACCGGGTACGAGACCGACACCCCGTGCGACGGCGTCCGCGACCGTACGGGGACGGTACGGGCGACCGTCGAGAAGGGCCCGTCCGCCCAGGAGGGGCCGGTCGCCCGCGAGGGCCCGGGCGAGGCCCGTGTGTCCGGCGCCCGTGAGGCCGACCAGGCCGAGGACCTCCCCCCGCCCGAGCTCCAGGCCGACCGGTCCCGCGCCGGGCGTGCGTACCCCGTCCAGCGTCAGGACGGCCGGGCCGCCGGCCGGGGCGGTGGAGGGGCGGTGGTGGGTCGGCTCCTCGCCGGTGATGTCGCGCACCAGGCGGGCCGGACTGCGGGTCGCCGGCGAGCCGTGGCTCACCAGGCGTCCGTCGCGCAGCACGGCGAAGGTGTCGGCGACCTCGTACACCTCGTCCAGGCGATGGCTGACATAGAGGATGCCGTGCCCCCGGTCGCGCAGGGTGTGCAGGACGCGGAACAACCGGGTGCAGTCCGCGGCGGGCAGCCGGGCGGTCGGCTCGTCGAGGACGACGAGGCTCGCCCGTGCCGCCAGGGCTCGTGCGACGGCGACGAGCGAACGATCGGCCGGGGCGAGGCTCGCGATCGGCGTGTCGGGGTCGAGATGTCCGGCGACGCCCCGCAGGGCCTCGGTGCAGTGTTCACGGGTGAGCCGCCAGGAGATCAGTCCGGCGCGACGCCGGAACCCGGTGGTCAGAGCGATGTTCTCGGCCACCGTCATCCACTCCACCAGGCCGAGGTCCTGATGGATGAAGGACATGTGCCGGGAGGCGGCGTGACTCCCGAGCGGGTGCCCGGCCACGGTGACCTGCCCCGAGTCGGCGTGGTGAACGCCGGCGAGCACCTTGATGAGCGTGGACTTCCCGGCTCCGTTGGGACCGAGGAGGGCGAGGACGCTGCCGGCGTGGACGTCGAGGTCCACCCCGGCGAGCGCGAGGGTTCCCCCGAACCGCTTGGTGAGTCCACGGACGCGGACCAGGGGTTCCGCCCCGAAGGGCGGCACCGCATGCGCAGAGGTGTCGTGGCCTTCGTACACGGACCTCTCCGGGGTTGGAGCCGGCGTGTTCTTCCCGATGTGCATCAGTGATGTTAGCCGCGTATATCGCAACATTCCCGACATATTTATGCTGACCGTGACTCCAACGGAGCAGGTGACCGCCGGGGCCGGTGCCTCAGATCTCCTCCAGTCCGCATTCGGCCCAGATGACCTTGCCGTGCTGTGTGTAGCGCGTACCCCAGCTCTGCGTCAGCTGCGCCACGAGGAACAGGCCGCGGCCGCCCTCGTCGGTGCTGGCCGCTCGGCGCAGGTGCGGGGCGGTGTTGCTGGTGTCGGAGACCTCACAGATCAGGGTGCGGTCGTGGAGCAGCCGTACCCGGATGGGCCCCGTGCCGTGCCGGATGGCGTTCGTGACCAGCTCGCTGAGCACCAGTTCGACCGCGAACGCGGTCTCGTCGAGTCCCCAGTCGGCCAGCTGCCGGGTGGCCCAGGAGCGCACGTCGCTGACCAGCGCCGGATCCGCGGGCAGGTCCCAGCTGGCGATCCGCCGGGGGTCCAGGGCGTGGGTGCGGGCGACGACCAGGGCGATGTCGTCGCAGGGGTGGGCGGGGGCCACGGTGTCGAGCACCGCCTCGCAGGTCTCGTCGGGCGTGCCGTTCGCCTGGGCCAGAACGGCGCGCAACTGGTCGAGGACCACGTCGACGTCGCGGTGACGGTCCTCGATGAGTCCGTCGGTGTAGAGGACCAGCCGGCTGTTCTCGGGGAGCTCGAACCCGGCGGCTTCGAACGGCAGACCGCCGAGGCCGAGCGGGGGCCCGGCGGGCAGGTCGGGGAACCACACGGTGCCGTCGGGGCGGACCAGAGCGGGCGGGGGATGGCCGGCGCGGGCCATGACGCACTGCTGGGTGGTCGGGTCGTAGACGACGTAGAGACAGGTCGCGCCGATGGTGCCCGCGTCTGCGGCGCCGGGGACCTCCCTGTCCAGCCGCCCCACGAGTTTGTCGAGGTGGGTGAGGACCTCGTCCGGAGGGAAGTCGAGTTCGGCGAAACTGCGGGCGGCCGTGCGCAAGCCCCCCATGGTGGCCGCGGAGAGCATGCCGTGGCCGACGACGTCGCCGACGAAGAGCCCGACGCGCGCGCCGGACAGGGGGATGACGTCGTACCAGTCCCCTCCGACGTCGGATTCGGCGGGGAGGTAGCGATGGGCGACCTCGACGGCGTCCTGGTCCGGCACACCGTGCGGGAGCAGGCTGCGCTGGAGGGCCAGGACCATGGCGCGTTCGTGGGTGTAGCGCCGGGCGTTGTCGATGGAGAGTGAGGCACGGACGGCCAGTTCCTGGGCCAGCGACCGGTCGTCGTCGTCGAACGGTGGCGAGTCCTGCGCGCGATAGAAGCCGACCACACCGAGGACCGCGCCGCCGGCGACCAGGGGCACCGCGATGAGGGAGCGGACGTGGCCCAGCAGTTGCGCGGAATGCTCGGGGTCCTGCCCGAACCAGCCCGCGGCGGCCTCCAGGTCCGGTTCCAGCACGGCCCGGCCGCTCGTCAGACACCGCGACTGCGGCATCGTCGGACCGTAGTCGACCTGCTTGCCGACCGGGTGGAAGGGACAGTCGTCATGGATGCCGTGGACCACCGTACGGCGCAGGTCACTCGGGGGATCGGCGGGCTCCTCGCCGCGCAGCACGGCCTCCGGCAGGTCGACGGTGACGAAGTCGGCCAGTCTCGGCACCGCCGACTCGGCGAGTTCCCGGGCGGTGGCGCGCACATCCAGGGTGGTGCCGATGCGGACGCCGGCCTCGGACAGCAGTTCCAGGCGGCGACGCGCCGCGAGGGCGTAGGTCCCCACATGCGGCTCCCCCACCATCATGAGTTCCCTCGCCGACGGGGGCTCGGTGTGCCCGTCGGCCGTGCCGTCGCCGGCCGTGACGGGCTCGGCGCCCACGGCGACAGGGCCGTGATCGGCGCCGGGAGGATGCTCCGCCGACGGGGGGAGGTGGAGCCGCCCGGGCGCCGCGTCGGGAACGGACCGGGGGGACATGGGGGAGGTCGCGACGGCACGCCCGGCATCGGGAGCCGAAAGCTTGGGCACCTGGCGCGGGAGGGCGAGGGGCTCGAGCGGGGACGAACCGGGGACGACGGCCTCGATGGCGAAGCCCTCCACTCCGGAAGCACTCGTCATCGGCCGGCTCACCAGCAGGGCCCGACGGCCGTCGGACAGGGGCACGTCGACACAGGCCCGCTGGGCGAAGGCGATCAGCTCGGCGGCCTTCTCCATGAGGACCGACCGGTCGCGGGGGCGCATCTCCCCGGCCAGTTCCCCCACCCCGACGCGGTGCCGGAAACCAGCGGCGCCCTCGGCGCCGCTGTCCAGGTACGCCCGCAGCAGAGCGCGCTCACGCGACGAACTCTGCTCCAGCAGCCGCCGCTCGATGCTCTCGGCGGCCCTGCGTATCACGCCGTCCAGCGCCGGGTCCTCGGCGCTGCGCGGATAGCCGAAACACAGGACGCCCTCGATACGGCCGCTGAGCGGGTCGCGGACGGGAAGCGCGCGGCAGGCACTGCCCTGGGAGCGCTCGGCGAAGTGCTCGGCACCGTAGACCCGGATGGGTTGGCGCTCGGCCAGCGCGAGACCGATGCCGTTGGTGCCGGCGACCTTCTCGGCGAACACGAATCCGGGGACGCTCTGGATGGCCGGGAGACCCCGGGCCATCGACGCTTCTCCGAAACGGCGCAGCAGAACCGTCCCGCCGGCATCGGCGACGGAGATGTTCATCGCGCTGCCGGCGAACGCGGCCTGCAGCCGGTCGAGCACCGGAGTGGCCGCGCGGACGATCCGTCCGTCGGGTTCGAAGTCCTCCCGGAAGGGAAGGTCGGACTGGTCCGGTGACAGCCCCAGGGTCCGGCAGCGCCGCCAGGAATCCAGGATCGACGTGCGCACACCCGTGTCGACCGGCTCGCCCTGCAGGAACCGCTCACGGAAACTGGCGGGCCCCGTGCCGTCTGGCGCACGCCCCGCCGGTATCGGATGTTCGCCGGCCCGAACCACGCTCCGCCTCACTCGCGCCTTCGACAGTCAAACCTTCCGAAATGTCTGATATGGACGAGGATACGGGTACTGGAGGCGCCAGTCACCCCGCACCAGGCCGGTCAGCCCGCGAGAAAGGAGAGACGCACTTTCCGTCGCGTGTTGTCCCTGTTCGTGTCCACCAGACACACCGACTGCCAGGTCCCCAGCTCCAGTCCCCCGTCCACCACCGGCAAGGTCGCGTGCGGCGGCACGAACGCCGGCAGCACATGGTCACGGCCGTGCCCCGGGCTGCCGTGCCGGTGCTGCCAGCGGTCGTCGGCCGGCAGGAGGGCGTGGAGGGCGGCCAGCAGGTCGTCGTCGCTTCCCGCCCCCGTCTCGATGATCGCGATGCCGGCCGTGGCATGCGGCACGAAGATGTTCAGCAGACCGTCGCGGCCGTCGGCCACCTCGCGGAGGAAGGCCGCACAGTCACCGGTCAGGTCGAAGACCCTCTCCGTGGAACCGGTGCTGATGTTCAGGACTCGGGTGGTGAAGGCATCTGACATGCCCCCATCCTGACCCATACGCCGGGTTCCGTAGGCCAACGGATGCTCGCCGGCTGATACGAGTGGTCCAGTCCGCGAGACACCATTGACCGTGCACCGACGATCTGGCTACTTTCGGCCGCATGTTGCGTTCAGCCCTGCTCACCACGCGCGGTCACATCGACCTGCTGCGGGTGGCCTCCGCCGCGTGTCGCCGCGGCTGCTGACGCCTTCCCTCCCCTCTCCCCACACCCCCGTTCCGCCGGTCGGCACGTGCGCTGACACGTGCCGCCGTCCCGCGCGGCGGCAACGGAGCGCCTCTCTCACCGGCCGCTCTCCCCCTCGGAGCATCATGAGCATCAGCCACGCCCCACCCGGCTCCCCCGAACCCGATATTTCGGAAATATCCCAGCAGACAGCCGACCGGGACGACCTCACCGGCACGGTCTCCCCCGACCTCGTCCCCATCGTCCCCGCCTCCTCCCGTCGCACCCGCGTCCCTCGCTGGCTGCGCCGCACCACGGGTCCGATCCTGCTGCTCGCCCTGTGGCAACTCCTCAGCGGCACCGGCGTGTTGACCGCCGACGTGCTCGCCTCACCCGGACGTATCGCACGGGTCGCCGGGGATCTGATCTCCGACGGCTCCCTGGCCACCGCCATGGGCACCTCGCTGCAGCGGGTGGCCCTGGGCCTGCTCTTCGGCACCGTCATCGGCACCGGACTCGCCCTGGTCTCCGGTCTGTTCAGGATCGGCGAGGACGTGGTCGACGCTCCGGTGCAGATGCTGCGGACCGTGCCGTTCGTGGGTCTGATCCCGCTGTTCATCATCTGGTTCGGCATCGGCGAGACCCCGAAGATCGCCATCATCACCCTCGGGGTGACCTTCCCGCTCTATCTGAACGTGTACGCCGGAATCCGCGGCGTGGACGCCCAGTTGATCGAGGCCGGGGAGTCGCTGGGCCTGTCCCGCTGGGGCCTCGTCCGGCACGTCGTACTGCCCGGCGCCCTGCCCGGGGCGCTCACCGGACTGCGCTACTCCCTCGGCATCGCCTGGCTGGCGCTGGTCTTCGCCGAACAGGTCAACGCGGACGCGGGCATCGGCTTCCTCATGGTGCAGGCGCGGGACTTCCTGCGGACCGACGTGATCGTGGTCTGTCTGATCGTCTATGCCTTCCTCGGTCTGCTCGCCGACTTCATCGTCCGCTCCCTCGAAAGGCTGCTGCTGCAATGGCGACCGACGTTCACCGGCCGGTGAGCCCCGTGGTGTCCACGTCCGCACAGACGGAACAGACGGCGCGGGCCTCCGTGGCCGTGCGCGTCGAGGGCCTCACCCGCTCCTTCGACGGCCGCGCCGTCATCGACGATCTCCGACTCGACGTCCGGCCGGGCGAGTTCGTCGCCCTGCTCGGGCGCAGCGGCTGCGGCAAGTCCACCCTGCTGCGCATCCTGGCCGGCCTCGACCGCGACATCACCGGCACGGTCCTGGTCCCCCGGCGCAAGGCGGTCGCCTTCCAGGCCCCGCGCCTCATGCCGTGGAAGAAGGTCTGGCGCAACATCCTGCTCGGCCTGCCCGGCAAGCCCGAACGCGCCGTGGCCGAGAAGGCGTTGGAGGAGGTGGGCCTCAGCCACCGCAGCGACGCCTGGCCCAAGACCCTCTCCGGCGGCGAGGCCCAACGCGCCTCCCTGGCACGAGCGTTGGTCCGCGAACCGGATCTGCTGCTGCTCGACGAGCCGTTCGGCGCCCTCGACGCGCTCACCCGGATCAAGGCCCAGCGTCTGGTGGGCGAGTTGTGGCAACGGCGCGGCTGCGCGGTCCTGCTGGTCACGCACGACGTCGAGGAGGCCGTCCTGCTCGCCGACCGCGTCCTGGTGATGGACGGCGGTGTCATCGCGCACGAGCAGCACATCGACCTCGACCGCCCACGCGACATCTCCGACCCCCGGTTCGCCGAACTCCGGGCCGGCCTGCTGGAACGGCTCGGCGTCGACACCGCCGCCGAAGCCGCCTGAACTCCCCCCACCCCCAGCCCAGTTCGACAGAACGGAAGCCGATCCGCCATGCGACGACGTCTCGTCCCCGCCGCACTGCTCCCCCTCGCCCTGCTGCTCACCGCCTGCGGCGGAAACGCGTCCGCCGGTACCGGGACCGACACCGACGGCAAGGGCTCCCTCACGCTCGACGTCGGGGACCAGAAGGGCGGTTCGGAGGCGATCCTGCAGGCCGCGGGAGAGCTGAAGAACCTCGACTACAAGATCAAGTGGTCGACCTTCACCTCTGGCCCGCCGCTCCTGGAGGCCGTCAACGCCAAGGCCGTCGACATCGGCGGCGTCGGCAACACCCCGCCGGTCTTCGCGGCAGGCGCGGGCTCGAAGATCACGGTGGTGGCCGCCTTCCACGGCACCTCCAAGGGCGACGCCGTCCTCGTGCCGAACGGCTCGAAGCTGACCGACCCCAAACAGCTCAAGGGCAAGTCGGTCGCCGTGGCGCAGGGTTCCTCCGCCCACTACCAACTCGTCGCCTCCCTCAAGGCGGCCGGGCTGACGCTGAGCGACGTCAAGGTCAAGTACCTCCAGCCGGCTGACGCCCTGGCCGCGTTCACCTCCGGCAAGGTCGACGCGTGGGCGGTGTGGGACCCGTACACCTCCCAGATCCTTCAGGGCAGGCAAGGTCGCGTCCTGACCACCGGTGACGGCGTCACCAACGGTCTCACCTTCCAGGTGGCGGCCCCGAGCGCGCTGCGGGACAAGAAGAAGGCAGCCGCCATCAAGGACTACCTGGAGCGGCTGCGCCGGGCCACGGCCTGGGTCTACCACCACCAGGAGGAGTGGGCCAAGGTGTGGGCCAAGGACACGGGGCTGCCGTACGCCGTCGCGCTGGCCTCGGTGAAGCGGACCAACGCCACCCGGATCTCGGTCGCCGTCGACCAGCCGCTCATCGCCTCCGAGCAGCGGATAGCCGACGCCTTCACCCAGCTGAAGCTGATCCCGAGGAAGGTGGACTTCGGCGACTTCGTGGACACCCGCTACAACGGCTCCCTGCCGGCCTCGACCACACCGGCCCGCGCCTCGCAGGGCTGAGACCCCCGGGAAGATCCAGGGCCTCGACGCCGTTGGTAGAAACGTGAACAACACGCGCGAGGTCGAGGTAGTCGTCATAGGCGCTGGTCAGGCAGGTCTGTCCAGCGCCTATCACCTGCGCCGCACCGGTTTCGAACCGGAGCGGGACTTCGTGGTGCTCGACCACTCCCCCGGCCCGGGCGGCGCCTGGCAGTTCCGCTGGCCGTCGCTGACGTACGGCAAGGTCCACGGCATGCACGCGCTGCCCGGCATGGAACTCACCGGCGCGGACCCGGCGCGGCCCTCGTCCGAGGTGATCACCGAGTACTTCACGGAGTACGAGCGCCGCTTCGATCTTCGGGTACGGCGCCCCGTGGACGTCCGCGCGGTGCGCGAGGGCGAGGGCGGGCGGCTGCTCGTCGAGACCTCGGCCGGGACCTGGTCGACACGGGCGCTGATCAACGCGACCGGCACCTGGGACCGGCCGTTCTGGCCCCGCTATCCGGGCCAGGAGACCTTCCGGGGGCGGCAGTTGCACACGGCGCGGTACCCGGGGCCGGAGGCGTTCGCCGGCAAGCGGGTCGTCGTGGTGGGCGGGGGTGCGTCCGGCACCCAGCATCTGCTGGAGATCGCCGGACGGGCGGCGGCCACCACCTGGGTCACCCGGCGACCGCCGGTCTTCCGCGAGGGCCCGTTCACCGAGGAGTTCGGCCGGGCGGCCGTCGCGCTCGTGGAGGAGCGGGTGCGGCAGGGGCTGCCGCCGAGGAGCGTGGTGTCCGTGACCGGGCTGCCGCTCAACGACGCGATCAGACAGGGCATCGCGGACGGTGTGCTGGACCGCCGGCCCATGTTCGACCGGATCACACCGGACGGCGTGGAGTGGGACGACGGACGGCACGTCGACGCGGACGTCATCCTGTGGGCCACCGGATTCCGGGCCGCCATCGACCATCTGCGCCCGCTGCGGCTGCGCGAGCCGGGCGGCGGCATCCGGGTCGACGGCACCCGCGCGGTCGCCGACCCGCGGATCCATCTCGTCGGCTACGGCCCCTCCGCCAGCACCATCGGCGCCAACCGGGCCGGACGCGCGGCCGTACGGGACATCAGGCGGCTGCTGGCCGCGGAGCAGGTCGCCGCGTGACGTCCCGCCGGCCTCACCGGGCCGGACTCGCGCTCCTGTGCCGGGCGTTGAACTCGGCCACATTGCGCTGGTGTTCGGCGAAGTCGGCGGTGAAGCGGGTGTCGCCCGGCTTGACCGTGACGAAGTACAGCCAGTCGCCCGGCGTCGGGCTGATGGCGGCGCGCATCGCGTCCTCACCCGGGTTGTCGATCGGCGTGGGCGGCAGCCCCATGCGGGTGTACGAGTTGTAGGGGCTGTCGATCCGGGTGTCCGCGGCGTTCGTCCTCAGTGTGGAGCGGTTCAGCGCGTAGTTGAGGGTGGAGTCCATCTGAAGCGGCATCCCGCGCTCCAGCCGGTTGAAGACGACCCGCGCCACCTTGCCCATGTCCGCCTTCGAGGCGGCCTCGGCCTGCACGATGCTCGCGATGGTGACGGCCTGGTAGACGTTCATCGCGTTGCGCTGGGCACCGGCCGCGACGGGGGCGCCGTTGAACTTCTTGTCGGCTGTCTCGACCATGTATGCCAGCAGCGATTCGGGCGTCGCCTTCCTGCCGCCCTGTTCGAGGGGGTAGGTCGCCGGGAAGAGGTAGCCCTCCGGGTTGCCCTCGGCGTCGTTCGGCAGTTTCAGACCGGCCTTGGCGATGGCCCCCTTGGTGCTTCCCGCGGGCAGTGCGAGGGCCTTGTCGACGGCGTCGTAGACCTGTCCCGCGCGCCAGCCCTCCGGGATGACCAGGGAGGTCGGCCTGGCCTCTTCCCCGTTCTCCAGACTCAGCAGCGGCACCGCCACGGCGGTGCCGGCCACGACGGCACCGGTCGCGATGAGCGCGAGCCGGCCCCTGCGCGTCAGTCGAATCGTTCTCCGTGGCGGAGTGTTCAGGTACATGCGGGCACGTTAACCCTCGTACCGTCACAAACCCGGCATATCTTCAGCTTGTCGGTTCCAGTTGGGCATCCCGGCGTACGAGGGCCGCGTACCGCCCGTCCTGGTCGAGCAGTTCCTCGTGCGTACCCCGCTCGGCCACCCGTCCGGAGTCCAGGACCACGATCTGGTCCGCGGCGCGGATGGTGGACAGACGGTGGGCGATGGTGAGGGTGGTGCGATTCGCCGACAGGGCGTCGATGGCGTCCTGGACGGCCGCCTCGGTGCGGTTGTCGAGGGCGCTGGTCGCCTCGTCGAGGATGAGCACCGGCGGATCGCGCAGGATGGTGCGGGCGATCGCCAGGCGCTGCTTCTCACCACCGGAGAAGCGGTGACCGCGCTCGCCCACGACCGTGTCGTACCCGTCGGGCAGGGAGGCGATGTGGTCGTGGATCTGCGCCGCCCTCGCCGCCGCGTGGAGCTCCTCGTCGGTGGCGTCCGGCTTGGCGAAGCGCAGGTTCTCGGCGACCGAGGCGTGGAAGAGGTACGTCTCCTGGGAGACGACGCCGACCGCACGGGCCAGGGTGTCGAAGTCGAGGTCGCGGACGTCGACGCCGTCGAGGGTGACCCGGCCGCCCGTCACGTCGTAGAGGCGGGGGACGAGGTAGCCGAGCGTCGACTTTCCGGCACCGGTCGGGCCGACGACGGCGAGGCTGCCGCCCGCGGGGACCTCTACGTCGATGCCGTCGAGGATCGGGCCGCCCTTGTCGTCGTAGCGGAACCCGACGTCCTCGAAGCGGACCTCGCCCTTGATCCGGTCCAGGTGGACCGGGTTGTCCCGCTCGGTGATGTCGATCGGCAGGTCCAGGTACTCGAAGATGCGCTGGAAGAGCGCGAGCGAGCTCTGGATCTGGACGCCGGTCGACAGGAGGCTGACGGCCGGGCGGAACAGGCCCTGCTGGAGCGAGACGAAGGCGACGATCGTGCCGATGGAGATGGCGGGGCCGCCCGTCCGCAGCGCGATGCCCGCGGTCCAGTAGATGACGGCCGGCATGGCGGCCATGACGATCGTGATGACGGCCATGCGCCAGCGCCCGGCCATGTTGGACCTCACCTCGAGGTCGACGAGTCCCTCGGACTCCTCCTCGAAGGACCTGGTCAGCGAGTCGGAGCGGCCCATGGTGCGGCCGAGCAGGATGCCGCTGACGGAGAGCGACTCGGTGACCGTGGCGGCCATCGCGGCCATCTGCTTCTGACGCTGGGTGGTGATCTTCTTGCGTTCGCTGCCGACCCGGCGGCTGATCCAGACGAAGACCGGGAGCAGCAGCAGCGAGACCAGGGTCAGCCGCCAGTCGAGGGCGATCATCGCGACGATCGTGGCGACGACGCTGGTCACGTTGGAGACCAGGGAGGTGGCGGTGGAGGTGACCGTCGCCTGCATGCCGCCGATGTCGTTGGCGATGCGGGACTGGACCTCGCCGGTACGGGTGCGGGTGAAGAACGCGAGGGACATGCGCTGCAGCCGGCCGTAGACGGCGGTCCGCAGGTCATGCATGACGCGCTGGCCGACCGTGGTGGAGATCAGGGTCTGCAGGACACCGAAGATGCTGGTCAGCACGGCGCTGACGATCATGCCGAGCGCGAGGAGACTGAGCAGACCGGTGCGGCCCTGCGGGATCGCGACGTCGAGGGTCGCCTTCAGCAGGAACGGCGTGGCCACCGAGACCAGCGACGCGGCGCCGACCAGGAGGCCGACGATCGCGAGGCGGCCGCGGTAGGGACGGAAGAGCTTCAGGATGCGGCGCACCTGCCGGGGTTGCTCCTCGGCGTCGGCCGGCGGTGTCCAGCGGGGTTCTCGATCGGGGTGCAATGGGCTCCTACAAGGGTGCGGGAACGAAGACTGACGGAGCTTAGCTCACTGTTACCTATGCTCACAATGAATTAACTCCTGATATTGTTCCCGCATGACCACGCCCGATCCCGACGGCCTGCTCGCGGAGCAGCTGCTGCGGTTCACCCGCCGGGTCCATCGCATTCAGAAGCGGCACATCGAGCAGTGCGGCCTGGGGGTCACCCCCGCCCAGTCCCGGCTGCTGCGCACCCTGGCCCACTACGGTTCGCCCCCGCGCATGGCCGACCTCGCCGAGCGGCTCGAGGTGGTGCCGCGGGCGGTGACCTCACTGGTCGACGGGCTGGAGGCGAGCGGCAAGGTGCGGCGGGTGCCGGATCCGACCAATCGCCGGGTGATCCGGATCGAGCTCACGGACGAGGGGCGGAAGGCTCTGGGAGAGGTCCGGGGTGCGCGGAGGTCGGCGGCCGAGGAGATCCTGGCTCCGCTGAGCGAGGAGCAGCGCGCGGTGCTGGGGGGGTTGTTGGACACGCTGGTGGACGGGACGGGGGTGGAGGGGCGCTGCGGGTAGGGGGTGGAAGGGGTTGTGGGCGGCTGCGGGTGCCTGGGGGCCGATCGCGCAGTTCCCCTCGCCCCCAAGAAAGTGGGACCAGTGGACCCACCTCCAGGGGCGCGGGGAACTGCGCGACCAGCCCCCCGGCACCCGCGGTCGCCCACGAAACCGGCGCGCTCCGAGCTAGGGGGCGACCGGCACCTTCCCCTCCGGTACCGATGTGCCCTCCGTTCCCTCCGCCCCCTCCGTCTCCTCGTCGGCGACGACCTCCTCGGCGACGACCTCCCCGCGCAGCACCCGCTTCGCCCGGTCCAGATCCAGCGCCCCCTCCCAGCGGGACACCGCGAACACGGCGACACAGTTGCCGAGCAGGTTGGTCACGACCCGCATCGAGTCCATGATCCGGTCCACGCCCAGCAGCAGCGCCACCGCACCGGCGGGAATCGCCCCCAGCGAGGACGCCGTGGCCGAGAGGGCGAGGAAGGCGGAGCCAGGGATACCCGCCATGCCCTTGCTGGTCAGCATCAGGACGAGGACCACGGTGATCTGCTGGCCGAGGCTGAGGTCGACGCCCACGGCCTGGGCGATGAACAGTGTGCCGATGGACAGGTACAGCGAGGCGCCGTCGAGGTTGAAGGAGTAGCCGGTCGGCAGCACCAGGCCGACGGCGTCGTCACGGGCACCGGCCCGACGCAGCTTCTGCATCACCCGCGGCATGACCGACTCGGTCGACGCGGTGCCGAGCGCGAGCAGCATCTCCTCACGGATGTAGCGCAGGAACCTCCAGAGGCTGAGCCCGGTGACGACGCGCAGGGCGACCGCCAGCAGCGCGATGAACAGCGCGGCGGCGACGTAGCACAGGATGATCAGTTTGGCGTAGGTCTCGATGACGCCGAGCCCGTACTGGCCGATCAGAACGGCCATCGCGCCGAACACGGCGATCGGGGCGAGCCGCATCACGAAGCCGACGATCGCGAAGATGATCTCCTGGGCCTGCTCGATGGCGGGCAGCACCTTCGGCACCTTGGTGTGGCCGAGGTGGAGCAGGGCGGCGCCCACCAGACAGGCCAGGATGAGCACTTGGAGGAGCTCGTTCTCGGCGAAGGCGCCGATGAAACTGGTGGGCAGGGCGTTCAGGACGAACTCGGTCGTCGAGGGCAGTGAGCCGCCGCCCGTCTTGGCGTCGACCGCCTTGGTGCTCAGGGTGGACGGGTCGACGTGCATCCCCGAGCCGGGCTGGACGACGTTGGCGGCGAGCAGCCCGATGATCAGGGCGAGCGTGCTGGCGGCCTCGAACCAGATCAGGGCCTTGAGCCCGATCCGTCCGAACGCCTTGAGGTCACCTGCCTTGGCGATGCCGACGACGACCACACAGAACACGA
The DNA here is from genome assembly GCF_040605395.1 of Streptomyces sp. NPDC005648. Lineage (NCBI taxonomy): Bacteria > Bacillati > Actinomycetota > Actinomycetes > Kitasatosporales > Streptomycetaceae > Streptomyces > Streptomyces sp. NPDC005648. The sequence continues at coordinate 135,936 of NZ_JBEXCS010000008.1, forward strand.
GCGGCGAGATGATCGTCTTGATCAGCCGGGTGAAACCGTCGCCGAGCGGCTGGAGATCGGCGGCGAAGCCGGGCCACAGCTTCCCGACGGCGATGCCGAGCACGAGCGCGCAGAGGACCTGCGCGAAGAGAGAGGTACGCAGTATGCGTGCGACGCGTCGTGGGGCGGACGGGACGGACGACGGCACGGGCACTCCTTGGGGGACGTCAACACCGCAGAAGCCGTGGGGACTTCTGCGATACGGAAAGCGACTTCCGCGAGTTCACTTTCGGGGAGTTGTTGATCGTGTCCGCGACTTCCGTGTTGCCGATACGTAAATCAGGTGTCATGTGACACAGCACACGACGGATCCCCCGCCGCCGGCCGGGTAACGAGAAAACCGCTTGCCTCCGAGCACTCTCCGCAGCGAACCTGGCACGGTTTGCTGCCGCTCGAAGCGGCCTCCCCCACCCCCCTGACACGAGCCACCGGGACGTCAGTCGTCATGCAGATTCAAGATCTTCCGTATCCCGACCCGGGTGTGCCGGACGCACGTTCGGGGCCCCGGTTCCTGTGGTGGCTGGGCCGCAATCAGCTGGGCGGGCAGTTCAAGTCGCTGGCCTGGGGGCTGCTGCACTTCGTGGCGGTCTCCACGCTGCCGTTCTGTGTGGGCTTCGCGGTGCAGGCCGTGGTGGACCGCTCCGGCACCCGGCTGGCGCTGACCGGCGCACTGCTGGTGCTGGTCGGTGTCTGCGTCGCGCTCGGTGACACCTTCCTGCACCGCGCCGCCGTGACCAACTGGATCACCGCCGCCGCCCGTGTCCAGCAACTCCTCGCCCGCAAGGCGTCGGTACTGGGCGCGGCGCTGACGCGCCGGGTGGCGGCCGGTGAGGTCGTGGCCGTCTCCACCGGTGACGTCGAGAAGATCGGCTGGTTCGTGGAGGCCGTCTCCCGGTTCACCGCCGCGGCCCTGACCGTGGTCGTGGTCTGTGTCGCGCTGGTCGTCTACCAGCCGGCGCTCGGCGCGGTCGTCGCCGTCGGTCTGCCGGTGGTGGCGCTGGCAGCGCTGCCGCTGCTGCCCCGGGCCACCCGACGGGCCGACTTCCAGCGCGAGAAGGCCGGCCGTGCCACCGAACTCGCCTCGGACACCGTCGCCGGCCTGCGGGTGCTGCGCGGCATCGGCGGCGAGGAACTCTTCCTCGACCGCTACCGCCGCGCCTCCCAGGAGGTCCGCCACGCGGCCGTCCGCAGCGCCCGTATGTGGTCGCTGATCTCCGCGATCCAGGTGCTGCTGCCGGGTGTGCTGATGATCGTGGTGGTCTGGTACGGCGTCCATCTGGCCCGCCAGGGCCGTATCACCATCGGCGAACTGGTCACCGTCTACAGCTCGGTGATGGTCCTGTCGTATCCGCTGCGGCACTTCGAGGAGATCGCGATGGCGTACTCCTTCTCGCGGCCCTCGGCCAAACGGGCCGCGCGGGTGCTGTCACTGGAGCGTGCCACGGACGTCGCGGGCGCACGGTCGGACGCCGTCGTACCGGCCGGGGATCTGTACGACCCCGCCACCGGTCTGCTCGCCCCCGCCGGTCGGCTCACCGCGGTGGTGTGCGGCGACCCGGACGCGGCGGGTCTGCTCGCCGAACGGCTGGGCGGGCACCCGGCCGAACCGGGCACGGCCGTACTGCTGGGCGGAGTCCCGCTCGACGAACTGCCGTTGGACACGGCACGCACGGCGGTGCTGGTCCAGGACAAGGACCCGGTGCTGCTGTCCGGTTCGCTGCGCGAACTGCTGGACGTGCCCGCGTCGGGTGCGGTACGGCCCGAGGACGCGCTCGCGGCGGCGCAGTGCGGGGACGTGCTGGAGGCCCTCGCCCAGGCGTCGTTGCAGGCGGACGACCCGATGGACACCCGGATCACCGAGCGCGGGCGGTCCCTGTCGGGCGGGCAGCGGCAGCGGCTCGCCCTGGCCCGGTCGCTGATCACCGATCCCGAGGTGCTGGTCCTGGACGAGCCGACCTCGGCCGTCGACTCGCACACCGAGGCCCGGATCGCGGAGGGCGTGCGCGGGCTGCGGGAGGGGCGGACCACGGTGGTGTTCACCTCCTCACCGCTGCTGCTCGACCGCGCGGACCGGGTCGTGCTCGTGCACGAGGGCCAGGTCACCGCGGTCGGCGCACACCGCGAACTGGTGCGCGCGGAGCCCCGGTACCGGGCGGTCGTCACCCGCGAGACCGAGGAAGAGGCCGCCTTGCGCGGTGTGGAGGAAGAGGCCGCCTTGGACGGCGTACTCGAAGCGTTCGAGGAAATCGAGGAGACAGCATGATCGGCGTGGCGCCACCGTCGTACGACCCGGCGGCCCCGACGACGGCGAACACCCTGCCCGTCGGCGCCCCGGCGACCGTACGCGCCTACGTGGCCGAACTGTTCCGCCGGCACCGTCGTGCCTTCCTGCTCCTGATGGCCGTCAACACGGTGTCCGTCGTCGCCTCGTTGGTGGGTCCGTGGCTGCTGGGCGACCTCGTCGAGCGGGTCTCGGACCACACCCGGGAGCTCCATCTGCCGCTCACCGTCTCGCTGTTCGTCCTCGCGCTGGTCGTCCAGGCCGTGTTCGTACGACAGGTGCGGCTGCGCGGGGCCATGCTCGGCGAACGGATGCTGGCCGACCTGCGCGAGGACTTCCTCGTACGGTCGGTCGGTCTGCCGCCGGGCGTGCTGGAGCGGGCGGGTACGGGCGATCTGCTGTCGCGTATCACCACGGACATCGACCGGCTCGCCAACGCCATGCGCGAGGCCGTGCCACAGCTGGCGATCGGTGTGGTGTGGGTGGTGCTGCTGCTCGGCGGACTGGTGGTCACGGTGCCGCCGCTGGCACCCGCGGTCCTGGTCGCCGTGCCGCTGCTGGTGGTGGGCTGCCGCTGGTACTTCAAGCGGGCGCCCTCGGGCTACCGCTCCGAGGCTGCCGGTTACGCCGCCGTGGCCGCCGCGCTCGCCGAGACGGTCGACGCCGGGCGCACCGTCGAGGCGCACCGGCTGGGCGACCGCCGGATCGAGCTGTCCGAACGCCGGGTCCGGGAGTGGACCGCCTGGGAGCGCTACACGCTCTACCTGCGGTCGGTGCTCTTCCCGGTCATCAACCTCACCCATGTGACGGTGCTCGCCTCGGTCCTGATGATCGGCGGCGTCTACGTCCTCCAGGGATGGATCGGGGTGGGCCAGCTGACGACGGGCGCACTGATCGCCCAGATGCTGGTCGACCCGGTGAACCTGATCCTGCGCTGGTACGACGAGCTCCAGGTCGCCCAGGTGTCCCTGGCCCGCCTCGTCGGAGTCCGGGACATCGAACCGGACGCCGGTGAGGAGTCGCTGGCGCCGGACGGGCGGGACGTCCACGCCGACGGAGTGCACTTCGGCTACCGCGAGGGCGTGGACGTGCTGCGCGAGGTCTCGCTGGAGGTCGCCCCGGGCACCCGCCTGGCGCTGGTCGGGCCCTCCGGCGCGGGCAAGTCCACCCTGGGCAGGCTGCTCGCCGGCATCTACGCCCCGCGGACCGGACAGATCACCCTCGGCGGAGCCGAACTGTCCCGTATGCCCGCCGAACGCGTCCGCTCCCATGTGGCCCTCGTCAACCAGGAGCACCACGTCTTCGTGGGCTCCCTGCGCGACAACCTCCTGCTCGCCCGGACGGGGGCGGTGGACGCCGAGCTGTGGGCGGCGCTGGGCGCCGTCGACGCCGACGGCTGGGCGCGGGCGCTGGACGACGGTCTGGACACCGAGGTCGGCTCGGGCGGTTTCGCGCTCACCCCGGCACAGGCCCAGCAGATCGCGCTGGCCCGCCTGGTGCTCGCCGACCCGCACACTCTCGTCCTGGACGAGGCGACGTCCCTGCTGGACCCCCGCGCGGCCCGTCACCTGGAACGCTCCCTCGCCCGAGTCCTCGACGGCCGCACCGTGGTCGCCATCGCCCACCGCCTGCACACCGCCCACGACGCGGACGTCATCGCCGTGGTGGAGAACGGCCGCATCAGCGAGCTGGGCAGCCACGATGAGCTGGTCGCGGCGGAGGGGGCGTATGCGGCGCTCTGGCGTTCGTGGCACGGGTGAGGGCGGGTGTCCGGGGCCGCGTCGAGGGGTGGGTGAGGGCGATGTCGGGTGAGGTCGCGGCGGGGGTGAGGCCGAGGCGGGGGCGGAGCTGTTCGATCGCGTGCCGGTGAGCCGCAGGGCCGCTCCCTGACCGGCGGCACTCCGTCCGGACACCGCTCCTGCCGCCGCGCCGCCAGGGAGCCGCACGACGCGGGCCGCCCGCACCTCCTGGGCCGCGCCGCCTGCGCCGGGCTCCGTCCGGGCCTCGCATCCGCAGGCCAGCGCACGGTCCCTGTCTCCTCGCCGTGCGGGCTCCTCTTCTGTGTGCCGTGGGGGCTCCTCACTCCGTGCCGTTGCGCGCTGGTTGTGGAGGGTGGAAGTCTGGATATCGGCACCGGCTCGGGGAGTGCCCTGGGACTTGTGGGTCCCCGGGTGCGGTCTGTGCTCCGCGCACCGGCGGCCCGTCGCCCCGCGCGGCCGGAACGGGCCTGTCCCCATCACCTGGAGGTACCCGTGAACAGCGCCGACGGATGGGGAGACGACGTCTACCAGCCCGACGGATCCGAGATCCAGGAGGACTCGGGACTGCTCGACGCGGAGGACACCCTGGTCGACGACGGCGTGGACGACCCCCTGGACCGGGGCTGGTCGCCGCCGGACCGGCCCTGGGCGGTGGAGCGCGCCGATGTGACGGCGGCCGAGCGGCACCGCGGGGAGACACTCGACCAACGGCTCGCCGAGGAGATCCCGGACCTCCCCACCCCCGACGGCGACGGTCTCGGCGACGCGGACGGCACCGACGGGGAACTCCTGGACAACGAGGTCGGCACCGTACGCTCCGGCCGGCTCGTCGCCCCGGACGAGGGCGCCCACGAGGACGAGGAGAGCGCCCTGATCGCCACGGACGTCGGCATCGACGGGGCCGCGGCGTCCGCGGAGGAGGCCGCGATGCACATCGTGGACGAGGACTCCCTGTACGGCTGATCCGGTTGATCCGGCTGATCCGGCTGACCCTGTCACCCCTCCACCCGAGGAGCACGTATGCAGCAGGACAAGCACCCCGACTACCACGCGGTCGTCTTCCGGGACCGCGCCGCCGGCTACGCCTTCCTCACCCGGTCCACCGCGAGCAGCGATCAGACCATCGAGTGGGACGACGGAGAGACCTACCCGGTGGTGGACGTCGAGATCTCCTCCGAGAGCCACCCCTTCTACACGGGCAAGGCGCGGACGGTGGACTCCGAGGGCCGCATCGCCCAGTTCGAGCGGCGATACGGCGGGGGTACGGGGCAGGCTTCCGGCTGAACGGGGCGGAGCCCAGGCCGAGCGGGGCGGGCTCCCGGCTGAGCGGAGCGGGCTCCCGGCCGAGCGGAGCGGGCTCCCGGCCGAGCGCGGCGGGCTTTCGGCCGAGGAGTCCCGAGGCGCGCTCAGATGAAGTTCAGCGCCGCCGCGCAGCCCACCCCGCCCAGGAGCATGAACACCGGCATCAGCACCTTGAGCTCGACCCAGCTGCCCGCGCGGAAACGCATGACCTTCGGCGGGCCGATCGGGTACCAGCGCTTGCGGCCCACCGGGATCGGCCACAGGATCGGGCAGCCGGAGACCGTCAGCGCGTCCCCGATGTCGTGCACTATCGCGCCCAGCACGATCGGCAGGCCCAGCCACAGGTACTGCTGTCCGGGCTGGGTGAACAGCCAGTCCGAGCCGTTGCCCGGCTTGTCCAGGACACCGGCGAGGATCCAGGAGCTGGTCGCGGCCAGCAACCACACCAGGATGTCGGCGCTGGAGCCCCGCGTCGCCCGCCACAACAGGCCCTCGATGGCCAGCACCATATGGACGAAGAGGATGGCCAGCACCGCCCAACGGCCACCCGTGACGGCCGCGACCGACGTACCCGCGCCGATCAGGACCGCCCACAGCCAGGTGTGGGTGAGGGTGCGGTGGCCACCGGAGCGGCGCGGGTCGCCCTGTTTCTTCGTCGCCTTGTAGACGGCGTAGGAGAGCTTGTCGACGATCCCGCACAGCGCCCGCGAGATCGGTCCGAAGGCCCTGGAGATGGTGGCCGCCTTGTGGTCCAGGTCCGGGGCGAGCGCCGCTCCGGCGCAGATCAGCGCGCCGACCAGGAGAACCGGCCAGGGCATCGGATGTCCGGTCGCCGCTGCCGCCGCGCCGACGCCGAGCCAGGCGGCGGCGCCCGACAGTGAGTGTGCTGGTCCCATCATGGCCGTTGCCCGCCCCATTCCTCGTGTGCCGCTGTCCAGTTGACCGGGTGCGCTGACGCTCCGTCGGCGTCACAGCGTACTGGTCGTGATCTTCCGTGCCGCATCCGATTCCCCTATGGGGGAGGACGCCAGGCAAGATGGGTCCGTGACCCTCATCGATCAGCTCCCGCCGACCGCCGACCCCGACGCTCTCTACGAGGCCTTCGAGTCGTGGGCCCAGGAGCGTGGTCTGACGCTCTACCCCCATCAGGAGGAGGCGCTGATCGAGGTGGTCTCCAGCGCGAACGTGATCGTGTCGACGCCCACCGGCTCCGGCAAGAGCATGATCGCGGCGGGTGCCCACTTCGCCGCCCTGGCCCGCGACGAGGTCACCTTCTACACGGCGCCGATCAAGGCGCTGGTCTCGGAGAAGTTCTTCGAGCTGTGCAAGCTCTTCGGCACCGAGAACGTGGGCATGCTCACCGGCGACGCCTCCGTGAACGCCGACGCGCCCGTCATCTGCTGCACCGCCGAGGTCCTCGCGTCGATCGCCCTGCGCGACGGCAGGCACGCGGACGTCGGCCAGGTCGTCATGGACGAGTTCCACTTCTACGCGGAGGGCGACCGCGGCTGGGCCTGGCAGATCCCGATCCTGGAGCTCCCGCAGGCGCAGTTCATCCTGATGTCGGCGACCCTCGGCGATGTCTCCTTCTTCGAGAAGGACCTCACCCGCCGCACCGGCAAGCCCACCTCGGTGGTCCGCTCGGCGACCCGCCCGGTGCCCCTCTCCTACGAGTACCGGCTCACCCCGCTCACCGAGACCCTCACCGACCTGCTGGAGACCAGGCAGGCGCCGGTGTACATCGTGCACTTCACGCAGGCGCAGGCCGTGGAGCGGGCACAGGCGCTGATGAGCATCAACATGTGCTCGAAGGAGGAGAAGGAGCAGATCGCCGAGCTCATCGGCAACTTCCGCTTCACCACCAAGTTCGGCCGCAACCTCTCGCGTTACGTACGCCACGGCATCGGTGTCCACCACGCCGGCATGCTGCCCAAGTACCGGCGTCTGGTGGAGAAGCTCGCCCAGGCCGGTCTGCTGAAGGTCATCTGCGGCACCGACACGCTCGGCGTCGGTGTCAACGTGCCCATCCGCACCGTCCTGTTCACCGCCCTGACCAAGTACGACGGCAACCGCGTACGCACCCTGCGCGCGCGTGAGTTCCATCAGATCGCCGGGCGCGCCGGACGGGCCGGCTTCGACACGGCGGGCTTCGTGGTCGCCCAGGCTCCCGAGCACGTCATCGAGAACGAGAAGGCGCTCGCCAAGGCCGGGGACGACCCGAAGAAGCGGCGCAAGGTCGTCCGCAAGAAGGCGCCGGAGGGCTTCGTCGGCTGGACGGAGAACACCTTCGAGAAACTCATCGCCTCCGAGCCGGAGCCGCTGACCTCCCGCTTCCGGGTGACGCACACGATGCTGCTGTCGGTGATCGCCCGCCCGGGCAACGCGTTCGAGGCGATGCGTCATCTGCTGGAGGACAACCACGAGCCGCGCAAACAGCAGCTGCGGCACATCCGTCGGGCGATCGCCATCTACCGCTCGCTGCTGGACGGCGGCATCGTCGAGAAGCTCGACGAACCGGATCCGACCGGTCGTATCGTGCGCCTCACCGTGGACCTCCAGCAGGACTTCGCGCTCAACCAGCCGCTGTCGACCTTCGCCCTCGCCGCGTTCGAGCTGCTCGACCCGGAGTCCCCTTCCTACGCCCTGGACATGGTGTCGGTCGTCGAGTCGACCCTGGACGACCCCCGCCAGATCCTCGTCGCCCAGCTGAACAAGGCGAAGGGGGAGGCCGTGGCCGCGATGAAGGCCGACGGCGTCGAGTACGAGGAGCGCATGGAGCGCCTCCAGGACATCAGCTACCCGAAGCCGCTGGAGGAGCTGCTCTTCCACGCGTACAACACGTACCGCAAGAGCCACCCGTGGGTGGGCGACCATCCGCTGTCGCCGAAGTCGGTCATCCGTGACATGTACGAACGAGCCATGTCCTTCACGGAGTTGGTGTCCTTCTACGAGCTGGCCCGCACCGAGGGCATTGTGCTGCGCTACCTCGCCAGCGCCTACAAGACCCTGGACCACAACATCCCGGACGACCTCAAGTCCGAGGACCTGCAGGACCTGATCGAGTGGCTCGGCGAGATGGTCCGCCAGGTCGACTCCAGCCTCCTCGACGAGTGGGAGCAGCTCGCCAACCCGGAGGAGATGACGGCCGAGGAGGCCCAGGAGAAGGCCGACGAGGTCAAGCCGGTCACCGCCAACGCGCGCGCCTTCCGCGTCCTGGTCCGCAACGCCCTGTTCCGCCGCGTCGAGCTCGCCGCCCTCGACCAGGTCGAGGAGCTGGGCGAGATGGACGCCGACGCCGGCTGGGACGCCGATGCCTGGGGCGAGGCGATGGACAAGTACTGGGACGAGTACGACGACCTCGGCACCGGCCCCGACGCCCGCGGCCCCAAGCTGCTGGTGATCGAGGAGGCCCCGAAGGACGGGGTGTGGCGTGTCCGGCAGATCTTCGACGACCCGAACGACGACCACGACTGGGGCATCAGCGCGGAGATCGACCTCGCGGCCTCCGACGCGGAAGGCCGCGCCGTCGTCCGTGTCACCGATGTCGGTCAGCTGTGAGCCAAGGAGAGACCCGCGCATGACGAACCCGGCCGAGAGACTCGTCGACCTGCTCGACCTGGAGCAGATCGAGGTCAACATCTTCCGTGGCCTGAGCCCCCACGAGTCCCTGCAACGGGTCTTCGGCGGGCAGGTGGCGGGCCAGGCCCTCGTCGCCGCCGCCCGCACCACGGACGGGGAGCGCCCGGTGCACTCGCTGCACGCGTACTTCCTGCGCCCGGGCCGGCCGGGTGTGCCGATCGTGTACCAGGTCGAACGGGTGCGGGACGGCAGGTCGTTCACGACGCGCCGGGTCACCGCGGTGCAGCAGGGCCGCACGATCTTCAATCTCACCGCCTCCTTCCACAAGCCTGAAGAGGGATCCTTCGAGCACCAGCTGCCGCCGGCCCGCGAGGTCCCGGACCCTGAGTCGCTGCCCACGGTCGCCGAGGAGATCCGCAAGCAGCACGGCACGCTGCCCGAGCACTTGGAGCGGATGGAACGCCGCCAGCCCTTCGACATCCGCTACGTGGACCGGCTGCGCTGGACCGCGGACGAGGTCAAGGACGCCGAGCCGCGCAGCGCGGTGTGGATGCGCGCGGTCGGGCCGCTCGGCGACGACCCGGTCGTGCACACCTGCGCGCTGACCTACGCCAGCGACATGACTCTCCTGGACGCCGTCCGTATCCCGGTCGAGCCGCTGTGGGGACCGCGCGGTTTCGACATCGCCTCGCTGGACCACGCCATGTGGTTCCACCGTCCCTTCCGCGCCGACGAGTGGTTCCTGTACGACCAGGAGTCGCCGATCGCCATCGGCGGCCGGGGGCTGGCCCGGGGTCGGATCTACGACATGGAGGGACGACTGCTGGTGTCCGTGGTCCAGGAGGGGCTGTTCCGCAAGCTGTAGCTCACGGGTTTCTGCGGCGCAGCCAGCCCCTCAGCCCTCGGGGACGCTCCGCTTCGGCCGGTTCGGGCGCGGAACCCGGGCGCGCTGCCGGCTCCTTCCCGCGTGCCGTGCTCACCGCTGCCGTGAGATCCGCGCGGAGCCAGCCGATCTCGTCCGCGTCGGTGGCTCGCACGATCCGCTCGGCCACCCGCGCCGCGGCCGAACCCGGGGCGCCGTACGTCACGGGTTTCGGCAGGAACCGGGTCAGATGGGCCCGCTCGTACGGGTCCGGCACGATCTCCGCGACCTGGGCCGGATCGAGCAGCGCGGCCACCGCGGCGGCCTGCGCCCAGGGGTGGTCGCCGGCCTGCCGCACCAGGAATCCGAGGTGCCGGACCCGCCAGTTGCGCGCCCGTAGGTCCACGCCTTCCCTCAGCTGTTCCCGCAGTGCGGGGGGCGTGGGGCCGCTCAGCCAGGACGCGTTGTTCTCGTCGGTGGCGAACTGCCTTAGTTCTTCGGCCAGATAGAGCCAGACCACGGCCCGGTAGCGGTTGAGGTAGAAGTTCACGGGCACGACCGCGCCCAGCCGCGCGATCCGCGTGAACCTGCCCACCGGCACATCCACCACTTTCGCGGCCTCCGTGGTGCCCACGGTCTCCACGCGTTCGAGCAGCGACCCGGGAAAGTCGTCCCCTTGGCGCAGCCGGTCGATCTCGACGCGGGGTACCCGTCGGCCCCCGCCTCCGTCGTCGGGCACGGTCCGGATGCGGCCGAGGTTGACAGCGAGGTCGAACTCGCCTCGCTTGAGCCCCAGTTCACGAGCGGCGCGGCTCGGCGTCAGAGCGGTGCCGGGTGGTGCCGTGACGATGTTGCCTGACATGGTCGGTCTCCCCCGTGGAGTCGGTGGCCCGCGCCGTTCGCGGGGCCTCGGGAAAAACCGTAGCCGTTTCGGCGGATCTCGTGGCGGGCCTGTGGATAACTCCGCAGGACCGGGAGAATCCGCAGGTCAGGCGTCTTTGGGCGAGGTTCGTTCGGGCTGGCGGGCCTCCACGCCGAGGTGCTCGCCGACGCGGTTGACGAGCAGGGTCATCTCGTAGGCGATCTGACCGATGTCGGCCTCCGCGCCGCTGAGCACGCACAGACAGCTGCCGCTGCCGGCCGCGGTGACGAAGAGCACCGCGTCGTCGAACTCGACCATCGTCTGACGCACTCTGCCCGCGCCGAAGTGGCGTCCCGAGCCCTTGGCCAGGCTGTGCAGTCCGGACGAGACGGCGGCCAGGTGTTCGGCGTCCTCGCGCCTGAGGCCCGTGCTCGCTCCGGTGACCAGTCCGTCGTTGGACAGGACCAGAGCGTGCCGCACCTGTTCCACCCGCTCGGTCAGATCGTCCAGGAGCCAGTCAAGTCCCTGGTTCTGCGCCATGTTTCGGTCTCCCCGTGTGACAACTCCCCCTGGCTGGAGGAACTCCCGCAAGCCTTCCCCACGACCGGCCCTTGGGCAAGGAGGATGGGGGCATGGCACAGAAGATGACCGATGAGGAGTGGCGGGCGTTCGTCCTGCACGGCACCCGCACCGCGAAACTGTCGACGGTCCGGGCCGACGGCAGCCCCCATGTGACACCGATCTGGTTCGTGCTGGACGGTGACGACGTGGTGTTCAACACCGCGAAGACGAGTGTGAAGGGCCGTAATCTGGCCCGTGACGGGCGGGCCGCGCTCTGCGTGGACGACGACCGGCCGCCCTATCACTTCGTCGTGCTTCAGGGCCGGGCCCGGATCTCGGAGGACCTCGACGAGCTCCGGCACTGGGCCGGCCGGATCGGGGCGCGGTACATGGGCGAGGAGCGCGCCGAGGAGTTCGGGGCCCGCAACGGGGTCCCGGGAGAACTCCTGGTGCGCGTCACGATCGACAAAGTCCTGGCCGAGAAGGCCGTTTCGAGCTGAGCCCCGTCAGCCGACCGAGTCGAGCAGCCGGGCGGTGTGCATCCGCCCGGCGTACTCGACGAGCCGGATCAGGACCTCCTTCCCCGAGTCGCGGTCCCGGGCGTCGCACAGGACCACCGGTGTGCCCGGGTCGAGGTCGAGAGCGCGGGAGACGTCCTGCTCGCCGTACCTGCGGGCGCCCGAGAAGCAGTTGACGGCCACCACGAACGGGATGTGCCGGTGCTCGAAGTAGTCCACCGCGGGGAAGCAGTCCTCGAGCCGCCGGGTGTCCGCGAGGACCACGGCACCGAGCGCCCCTTGCGACAGCTCGTCCCACAGGAACCAGAAGCGGTCCTGGCCCGGTGTGCCGAAGAGGTAGAGGGAGAGGCCGGAGCGGATGGTGATGCGGCCGAAGTCCATGGCGACGGTCGTCGTGACCTTCTGGTCCACACCGCCGGTGTCGTCCACCAACTGGCCCGCCTCGCTGAGCAGTTCCTCGGTGCGCAGCGGCCTGATCTCACTGACCGCGCCCACCAGGGTGGTCTTGCCCACGCCGAACCCGCCGGCGACCAGTATCTTCAACGCCAGTGCGGTCGACTCGCCGCCCTGGGCGTCGGAGTGCTCGGAGACCATCGATCACTTCTCTCGGGAGTGCCGGAAACGCTCGACGTCCATACGCATCCTCACCACTACGTCCCCTCTCCGGAGGATTGGACCGCTATTTGCCCGATCTGACCGCTTCGTGCCTTGTCGGTTTCCGGTTGGGTGCCCGGGTCGGGACCGAACGGGACCGGGTGTCTTTGAACTCTCATCTACAGCGCCCTCAGCCCCTCGATCACTTCGCGCAGAATCCGTTCGTCAGGAAGCTGCGCGGGCGGCACCGGACGACTGACGACGACACGGCCGAGCTCCAGCAGGTCCCCGAGCAGCACGCGGACCACGCCCACGGGCAGATCGGCGCCGGCGGCGAGTTCGGCGACCGACTGGGTCTCCAGGCGGCACAGGGCGATCAGGGCCCGGTGCTCGGGCCCGAGCGCGGTGTCGTCGTCGGCTCCGGGCGCGCCCGCGTCCAGGCTGACGAGGGCGATCAGATCGAAGCGGACCCCGGTGGGGCCGGGTTTGGTCCGCCCGCCCGTCATGGCGTACGGCCGCACGAGGGGCCCCGCCTCGCCGTCGTACCACTGACTGCCCGGCTCGTACGGGACGCCGGCCCCGCCCTCGTTCATGTACGCGGAGTTCATGTGCGCGGAGTTCATGTGCGCGAACCGTCCTCGCGTCTCATCCTGCGGCGGGTGGCCGGGCGCCGACGCGCGGTGCCGTGTACAGGTGCTCGCCGACTCGCTTGACCAGGCGTGCCATCTCATAGGCGACCAGGCCGATGTCCGCGGTCACGGCGGTGAGCACGGCGAGGCAGGAGCCGTCGCCCGCGGCGGCCACGAACAGGAAGCCGTCGTCCATCTCCACCATGGTCTGGCGTACGCCGCCCGCGCCGAAGTGCCGCCCGGCGCCCTTGGCCAGACTGTGGAAGCCGGAGGCGACCGCCGCGAGGTGTTCGGCGTCCTCGCGGCGCAGATCCGTCGACGCCCCCACCGCGAGTCCGTCGTTGGACAGCACCACCGCGTGCCGCACCTCCGTCACGCGCAGCACCAAGTCGTCCAGCAGCCAGTCGAGTTCGCCCGACCTCTGGGCGGCCCTCATGCTCGGATCCTGGATCATGCGCGGTCTCCTTCGCTGCTGTCGCTGCGCGCTGTCGAATCTGGGGTGGCACCACGACCGGGCTGCCTGCCGCCGCCGCGCGCCCAGCCCTCGCGGTACGCCGCCATGCGGTCCCTCACGACCTCCGGGGTGCGCCGCTCGTCGCGCGGCGGCCCGGACGGCTCGTGCGCCGGCTCCTCGGCGCGCCGTTCGCGCAACTGGGGGGCCAGGCTCGCCTGGCGTACCCGGCGGGGCAGGTCGTCGGATTCCTGGGCGGCGTCGTCGTCCTCGGGGCGGTGCAGACGCAAGGTGGTGACTCCGGGGGGTGGGGTTTCGGCGGCCGCCTCCACCACGACCGGTGCCGTAGCCGCCAGTGCGGGCCGCTGCTCTGCGGAAGCCGGCAGGGACTCCTTGAGGGGCGTGGCACCGGGCACGCGCGCGTACTCGCGCCGTTCGGGGCGCTCGGTGTCCGCGGCCCTGCTGGGGGAACGTTCCGCCGCGCCACCGTGCAGCAGGGGGGTCGGCAGCAGCACGACCGCGGTCGTGCCGCCGTAGGGCGAGGTGCGCAGATGCACCTTGATGCCGTGGCGGGCGGCGAGCCTGCTGACCACGAAGAGGCCGAGCCGGTCGCTGTCGAAGAGGTCGAGTGCCTCGGACTGCTCGATGCGCCGGTTGGCCTCGGCGAGCGTCTCGGCGCCCATGCCCAGGCCGCGGTCCTCCACCTCGACGGCGTAGCCGTTGCCGACCGGCTCCCCGGTGATGCGCACGCGCGTGTGGGGAGGTGAGAACTGGGCGGCGTTCTCGACGACTTCGGCCAGCAGGTGGGTGAGGTCGGCGACGGCGGCGCCGACGACGGACGCCTCGGGAAGCTGCCGTACCTCCACGCGCGCGTAGTCCTCGACCTCGGACACGGCGGCCCGGACCACGTTCGTCAGCGAGACCGGCATGCGCCAGGCGCGGCCGGGTGCCGCCCCCGACAGGATGATCAGGCTCTCGGCGTGGCGCCGCATGCGGGTGGTGAGGTGGTCGAGACGGAAGAGGTCGCTCAGTTCGTTCGGGTCGTCGGAGCGGCGCTCCATGCTGTCGAGGAGGCTCAGCTGGCGGTGGACCAGGATCTGGCTGCGCCGGGCCAGGTTGACGAAGACCCCGGAGATACCGCTGGCGAGTTCGGCGCGTTCGACCGCGGCTCGCAGGGCGGCGCGGTGCACGGTGCCCAGGGCCTCGGCGACCTGTCCGGCCTCGTCCTCGGCGGGTGGTCCCGGCGGGGCCTCGGCCTGGATGTCGATCTCCTCGCCGGCGCGCAGTCTGCGCATCGCCTCGGGGAGGTTGCGCCGGGCGATCTCCAGGGCGCTGTTGCGCAGGCTCACCAGCTCGACGACGAGGCCCCGGCCGATGCGCACGGAGATGACGAGCGAGGCGACCACGGCGGCGAGGCCGAGGAGGACGGCGGCGCCGGCCGGGGTGAGCAGCCCGCGGGTGAACGGGTCGGCCCGGTCGGCGACCCTGCTGCCCGCGTTCCGCTCGATGGCCCGCATGCCGTTCTGCACGCGCGCGTGTGCCGCGTTCCAGGTGCCTGCCGGTACCGTCTTCAGCGGGCCCGGAGTCCCGGCCAGGACGCGGTCCTCGGCGGCGCCGAGGGTCGTGTAGGAGTCGCTGTCGGCGAGGTCGCGCCAGGCGCTGCGCTCGGGACCGCTCAGGTCGGCGACGGCCGCGTCGGTGAGACTGCGGCGGGTGGCGACGGCCCCGGTGAACAGCTGAAGCCGGTCACCGCCGAGGCCGCCGGCCAGGTGCACACCGGCCAGTGCCGCGTCCTCCTGCGCCAGGGCCTCGCCGGCCCGGGAGAATTCGAGCAGTACGCGCGCGTCCGAACCGAGGTCGGCGTCCTGGATGCCGGTCAGCGCTCCGCCGACTCCGAAGGCCTTGGCGATGGCCCGGGTGTACTGCCCGTACGTCCGGGCCCAGTCGGCCCGGCGGTCGAGCACCGCGGTACGCAGGGAGCGCAGTTGCTCGGCGCCGGCGACGAAGGTCTCCAGCCGCTGGGCGACTCCGGGGGGCAACTCCTCGCTGTCGGCGACGGTGTGGTCGCCGCCGAGCCGCAGTTCGGCGACGGCCCGGTCCGTGCGGTTGGCGAGTTCCTTGTAGTCGCCGCTGCGCCCGGCCGTAGGGTCGGTGACATAGCCCACCGCGGCACTGCGTTCGGCCTGGAGCGCGGCGACCGCCTGCGCGACGGGCGTGCGGATCTCGGAGTCGACGCGCTGCAACTGGCGCAGCCGGGAGACGTCCTGGGCGGTGCTGACGGTCGCGTACGCCCACAGGGCGAGCAGCGAGACGACCGGCACCATCAGCAGACAGACGATCTTGGCGCGCACGGTGCGGGGGCGTATCCGCCAGCCGCTCCCGTGCGCGGGCGGGTCCTCCGGCACCGGGCCCGCGGGATCCTGCGGGCTCTCGTCGGCCGGCGGTCCCGCGTGGGCGCGCCGGCCGCGAACGGCGGGCGCGGGTGGCGCCTCGGCGCCGGTGGTCGGGGGCCTACGGGATGTACGCATGGACTCCTCGCTCGGGAGTGGTTCGGGGGGCATGCCGTGGCGGCCGGACGCGCGGCTAGCCGACGGCCGGCTCGACCGGCCGCTGGGCCGAGGCGGACGCCTCGCGCTCCCCGCTCGTCGGCGACAGCGCGACGAAGGCCGAGGTCAGGAAGAGATAGGACCCGAGGCCCACGGCGAGGGGGAAGATGAACTGCATCGCCGTGGCCCCGGGCAGGACCCGGCCCGAGGGCACGACCTGGACACGCACCGCGAACATCGCCGTGTAGTGCATGCTGGTCACCGCCGCGCCCATGATCAGGGAGGCGACGGTGACCGCGATCGGCGACTTGATGTTGAGTCCGGCCCACAGGGCCGCCGTCGCCGCGACCACGGCGATCAGGACGGAGAGCGCGACGAGGGCCGGGTCGTAGCTGACGTGGCCGTGCAGTCGTACGGCGGCCATGCCCAGGTAGTGCATGCTCGCGACGCCGAGCCCGGTGGTGAGTCCGCCGAGGAAGAGCGCCCGGGTGCGGTCCTTGCTGTAGCCGACGGCGAAGACTCCGCCGCAGACGACGAGCATGGCGACGAGCAGGCTCACGATGGTGAGCGGCACGTCGTAGCGGATGTCGGTGCCGCTCACACCGAAGCCCAGCATGGCCACGAAGTGCATGGTCCAGATGCCGGTGCCGATCGCGGAGGCCGCGGTGACGAGCCAGTTGCGGCGCGAGCGGCCGGTGGCGCCGAGGGCGCGGACGGTACAGCGGAGGCCGAGTGCGGCGCCTATGCAGGCCATCACGTACGACAGCACGGGCGTCAGCCAGCCGAAGGTGGCGTGGTCCAGGTGTCCCATGGGCCCGGGACGCTAGCCGGAGCATGGGAGCACAAACGGGGCGCATTTCGAAAGGTGCTGAAATATGACACAGAGGTGCACCTGAACGATCGCGTCCCGCTCGAACGTGTGCGCAGGAGCTTCATCCCTGACGGTGAGGGATCATGCCGAACATGAGCGACGACCACACACATGTCCAGGAGTTCTTCGGCGCCCGCGCCGCCGACTGGGACAGCCGTTTCCCCGACGACGGGCCGGCCTACGCCGCCGCGGTCGCCGAACTCGGGCTGGGCGAGGGCGACCGGGTGCTCGACGCCGGCTGCGGCACGGGACGGGCCCTCACGCCGCTGCGTGCCGCCGTGGGGCCCTCGGGAGTGGTCGTCGGGGCCGATCTGACCCCGGCCATGCTCCAGGCCGCCATACGGGCGGGGCGGGACCGTGAGGGGCGCTTGCTGCTGGCCGACGTGGCCGCGCTGCCCCTGCGCTCCGGGGCGCTGGACGCGGTCTTCGCGGCGGGACTAATCGCGCACCTGCCCCACCCGGCCGAGAATCTGCGGGAGTTGGCCCGGGTGGTGCGCCCGGGCGGCGCGCTCGCCCTGTTCCACCCCATCGGCCGGGCGGCCCTCGCCGCTCGCCAGGGACGGCGGATCACCCCGCAGGACCTGCGCGCGGAGCCCCATCTCCGTCCGCTGCTGGCCGGTTCGGGCTGGCGGATGACGTCGTACGTCGACGAGGACACCCGCTTCCTCGCCCTGGCCGTGCGCGAGGACTGAACCGGGTCGACGTGCCCTCCCCCTTCTGCCGCCGCGGCTCCAACTCTACGTTGAGTGGCAGGAGATGCACGATCAGCCATGGCAGCCACACAGGGGGAAGGTGGTCAGCGTGTTGGGCAGGGTGCGCAAGTCCTGTGTCAGATTCCTCAACGCCGTCCGGGCGGACCTGAACGACGGCCGGGACAAACGTACACACAATCTTTTCGAAGCCGCCGCCGCATATGTCTCGGCCTGCGCGGAGGACGACCAGGAACGGATCGACGAGGCGGCCGGCTGGGTGTCCCCGGAGGCGCTGTCCTTCGGGGTCAACGAGCTGGCGTGCCGTGCGGTGATCGCGCTCGCGCGCGAGCGCGACGAGTCGCCGCGGGCCGTGGCGCGTACGCTGCTCGGGCTCCCGGCGGCCTGACATTCGGGGTCCCGGCGGCCCGACATGCGGACCGGTCGGCGGTCGATTCGCCCCGTCCACCCGGAAAACTGCAGCTCCGGGTGTGCTTGCGCATCGTGACAAGCGCCTTCCGCTCGCACTAGGGTGCGCGCCGTTGGACAGAACGATGGGGAGGCTGGGATGGCCGGGACGGACGAGGGCGCCGTCGCCGCCGCGGACGACGCGCTCTATGTGCTCACGGCGGTACTGCTGACGCCGGCGAAGTTTCCGAGCGTGCTGGGCGACGACTATCCGGAGGCCTGCGCGGCGCTCGGCCTCGCGCCGCTCGCCGACGGATACGGCCTGGTGATCGGCCAGGACGGCGAGGGCGCCCGGTGGACGGTCGTGGTCGACGACGTCTCGCTGGTCGCCGTCGCCATCGCGTCGTGGGACTGCGGGATGGAGTACGACCTCTCGCCCGACGAGCGCTCGGTCGTGGCCGCCCTGCCGGGGTGGCCCCTCGCGGTGGCCGTCGCGGCTCCCGGGGTGCCCGCGCCGCACGATCCCGACCCCGAGGTCTCGGAGTACCCCGCGCTGGCACCGCCGGACACCACGATCTGGGGGCCGGCGCAACGGCGCCTCGGCGCCGACGAGATCGCGCTCCAGTGGGCGGTGTGGCGGGAACAGATCGACGACGCGTCGTTCGCGAGCACCGACGGGTCCTCGGCGACCGCCGAGGACGCGGAGAAGGAGGCCGTCAAGGCCGCTCCGGGCGATCAGGGCGATCAGGACTTGACCGACGAGGGCGACGAGAGCGGCGAGAAGGCCGGACGCCCGGGTCACAGCGGGATCCGGCGGGTGCTCGCCGAGGCGCGCGCCTACGTGGACTCGCCGCCGCCGCTGGGCCGGGTCCGGTCGTCCTTCGCCCCGGGCGACGCGCGCACCCTGCGCGCGGACGGTCCCGGCTGGTCACTCGTGGCCAGGACCGACGACATCGCCTTCGTGCTGCTGGACGCCGAGCCCGGCGAGGTGCTCCCGGTGGGCCGGGGTCCGGAGCTGCCGGGCCTACTGGAGGCGCTCGACAAGATGGCGGTACGCCCCAGCTGAGCCGCCTGCGGCTCGGGCCGGTGCGGCACGCCCTGCCCGGTCGGCCGACGTGAGCCGACCGGGCCGCTCCCCCGCCGGTGTCTCAGCGGCCGAGCTCCTTGCGGGTGATACGGCGCAACCTGCGCCGCTGGGAGGGGTCCAGCGTCAGATATGCGGCGGTCGGGACTCCCAGGACGATCAGGACCACGGCCCAGAAGGGCAGCCAGATCCACAGGAAGAGCCCGATCGCCACACCCCCTATGGCGATCTTCGCGTTGTTCGACATCTGTGTCGCCTCCTTCGCGGCCACTGCCGCTCTCTGTCCTGAAAACGGACCCGCGCCTCCCGCAGTTCCGCGCCGCGACCCTGAGAGGACCCTGAGCCGCGACCCCGAAGCGTCCCTGAGATCCCAGGATCCTCACGCCCTGAGAGGCTCGCCCACCTCGTGCAGATGGCTCAAGGCCTGCCGGTACGAGTCGACGAGTCCGGTCTCCGTGTAGGGAATACCCAACTCCCGGCAGTGGGACCGCACCAGGGGTCGGGCGAGCCGCAGATGCGGGCGGGGCATGCTCGGGAACAGATGGTGCTCGATCTGGTAGTTGAGCCCGCCGAGGAACCAGTCCACCAGAGGGCCGCCCCGGATGTTGCGCGAGGTGAGCACCTGCCGCCGAAGATGGTCCCACCGCTCGCCGTCCGGGTCGGGCATCTCCATGCCCTTGTGGTTGGGGGCGAAGGCCAGTCCCAGGTGCAGGCCGAAGAGCGCCTGGTGCAGGGCGGCGAACGCCAGCGCCCGCCCCGGCGACATGGACGCGAGCAGCAGCGTCGTGTAGGCGGTCGCGTGGGTCACCAGCAGGCCGCCCTCCACCACGCGCTGCCGGACCGGCAGGCGCCGCAGGCCCAGGAAGCCGTGGATCTTCAGGGCGACGCCTTCGAGCAGGGTGAGCGGGAAGAAGAGCCAGGCCTGGTTGCGGGTCAGCCATCCCCGGAAGCCGGACCTGTGCGCGGCCTGGGCGCCGGTGAACACCAGGATGTCGGCGACGACGTCCGGGTCCTTGTCGATGTGGTTGGGGTTGGCGTGGTGGCGGTTGTGCTTGTCGTTCCACCAGGCGTAGCTCATCCCCAGGAGCAGGTTGCCGTGGATCAGCCCGACGACGCGAGCGGCCCTCCGACCGCCGGTGATCTGGGAGTGCCCGGCGTCATGCCCTATGAAGGCGGTGCGGGCGGAGAACACGGCGAGCAGCGGAGCCAGGAGCAGGCACCACCAGGAGCCGCCGGTGAGGGCGACGCCCGTGACCACGCCGGCCAGGGCGAGCGCGTTGGCGGCGATGGTGAGCGTGTACCAGGTGCGGCGTCGATCCAGGAGACCCTGACCTTTGACCGTGCGCAGCAGGTGCGCGAAGTCGCTCTTGGCGGGCGGTGCGTCGCGGGGTGGGCGGACCACTTCCGCGACGGCTGTGGTGGGCTCGGGCATGTCCGGTCTCCGGCTCTTCGGCAACGGGCTGACCTCAGCAAACGTACGAGCCGATCACCTGTCGCGACCATGACGGCACCCCCCGTGTCAGGGCGGGGGCAAGCCCGTGGCGCACAGGGGGGATGGCAACACCCCCGGAGCGGGGGCGCGTCCTGTGGGGGCCGGGGCGGGTCGGCCGCCTCGCCGCGGTGCTGTACCCTCGGCGGCTCCGATCTCAGTGGTCAAATTTGAGGAGTGCGGGATCGCTGTGCAGAGGTTCCCTGCGGCATCATCGTCCGAGATCTCCGAACTGGCCCGCTGCTGCGCCGTCTTCGTGCCCGGTGACCCGGCGCGGCGCGGCACCGTCGCCTTCTGGCGGCCCGACGGCACCACACCTCCCCCGGTCGCGGCCGGGTCCGCCGGTGACCTGACCGCGGCCCTGCCCGGCGCTGAGGGCGTGATGGTGGTCGATGTGCCCGCCGTACTGCTGCCGGTGCGAGCGGCGCTCCCGGTCCTCGCACGCGCGCGTTCCGACGCAGGGGGCCACCGGGGGACGGTGTTCTGGGGTGCGGCCGCCGTGCTCGCCCTGCAACTGGTCGCTCGGGGACTGCTGCTGCCCGGCCTCTCCCCCCGCGATCACGACTCCTGGCGGATCGGCCCGCTGTCCCCGAGGGACGTCGACCGGATCCGCGCACTGGCCGCCGCGATGCCGCCCGAGGCCCACGCCACACCGGTGCCCGGCATCGAACCGCCGCGACTGCCCGACCCCGAGCAACTGCTTCGCGCGTTGCTGAGCGTCCTGGAGGAGGAGTGGGCCGTCGCGGGCGAAACGCTGGCCCGCGCGCGTGCCGCCCTGGAAACGGCCTGGGACGGGGAGGAGCGGCCGATCCTGCGATCCGATGCCAACCGCTGGACGGCCGTCGGTTCGGCGGCTCAGCTGCGTCTGGGACGAGACGGACGCTGGTGGCCGTACCGCGAGGAGCGGGGCCGGTGGACCCCTGCCGGTCCGGCGGCCAAGGATCCGGCCACGGCCTGGGCCGTGCTGGAGTCGGCATCCGGTGACGAGAGCCCCTGACCGCGGCCCGTCGGGGCTCCGCCGACCCGAGTACAGGGAAGATCTCGTCGGTGGTCGCCGTCGGCGGCGACCGGGTGCTGGTCGAGGAGCGCACCGACAAGGCCGCGCGGCTGCAGACGGTCAGGCTGGGGCGGGACGCGAACATCCTCGGTGGCCCCTACGACGACGACACGACCTCGCCCTCCCTGGAGCAGCCCGCCGACCCCACGGCAGCGGGCGTACCGGTGCTCGGCAAGAAGCTGGTCGTCGATCTGGGCAAGGTCGCCGGTGTGCCCGGGAAGATCGAGGGCGTCGCCGCGTGGACCACGACACGCTCGCCCTGATCAACGACCACGACTTCGGGATGACCGACGGCGCGGGCGCCTTCGACGCGCGGGGCCGGCTGGTCGACAGCGGCATCGAGACGACGGTGACCTACGTGAGGCTGCCGCGCGGCATCTGATCGCGTGTCGTCACGGCAGGTCGACACCGCCCAACGACGGGATCAACGACGCGATGTCGCTCGGGACCTCGCTGGGGATCTCGCTCGGAAGCCTCGTGGGCAGCTTCGAGGGCAGTCTGCTGGGCAGTTCGGTCGGGATGCCCGGCGGCGACGACGAGGGGCTCGCGCTCGCGCTGCTCTCGGGTGCCGGCTTCTTGTCGGTGGAGTCATGGCTGCCGGAGGCCCACACCACGACGGCGACCGCCGCGAAGCCGGCGAAGAGGACGGAGAGAATGTGCCACCGCCTCCTCCTGGACGGCTGCGGCGGCTGCGGCTGCGGCTGCGGCTGCGGCTGCCAACCACCGTGGACGGTCGGCTCGTCGCCTCGCGGCGGGGGGCCGTACCCGCCGGGAGGCGGTGGTCCGAAACCTCCGCCCCGAGGCGGTGTGTCATCCGGCGGTCCGGGCGGCTGCGGCGGTACGGGCGGCATGGCCATACCGTCCAGAATCGCCGCGCGGCGGACATGCCGCGAGCCCCGCACGGGAGTTGATACGGCCCCATGCCACGGACCGTACGATTCCGAGGCATTCCGTGCGGGGAGGGCAGCGTTCCGCCCGGGGACGGATCAGGCACGCGCGCGTGCCCGTGACGTCAGCCGCGCGCGCCCAGGAGGTGGTCCATCGCCAACTGGTCGAGCTGCTCGAAGGCCATGCCCCGTGCGGCGGCCGACTCGGGGTCGAACTCCTCGAAGGCGCTGCGGTCCGCCAGCAGGGCTTCGAGGCCGTCCGCCGCGGTCTGCTGGGCGAGCTGGTCCAGACGCGAGGCACGCAGGGCCTCCTGCACCTCCGGGTCGGCGCGGAAGGCGGCCGCGCGCTCCTTGAGGATGAGGTAGTTGCGCATGCAGCCGGCGGCCGACGCCCACACGCCGTCCAGGTCCTCGGTCCGCGGCGGCTTGAAGTCGAAGTGCTTCGGGCCCGCGTATCCGGCGCTCTCCAGGAGGTCGACCAGCCAGAACGCGGCACGCAGGTCGCCGGCGCCGAAGCGCAGGTCCTGGTCGTACTTGATGCCGGACTGGCCGTTGAGGTCGATGTGGAAGAGCTTGCCCGCCCACAGCGCCTGGGCGATGCCGTGCGGGAAGTTCAGCCCGGCCATCTGCTCGTGGCCGACCTCGGGGTTGACGCCGTAGAGCTCGGGGCGCTCCAGGCGCTCGATGAACGCGAGCGCGTGGCCGACGGTGGGCAGAAGGATGTCGCCGCGCGGCTCGTTCGGCTTGGGCTCGATGGCGAACTTCAGGTCGTAGCCCTGGGAGGTCACGTACTCGCCGAGGAGGTCGAAGGCCTCCTTCATACGGTCGAGCGCGACGCGTACGTCCTTGGCGGCGCCGGACTCGGCGCCCTCACGGCCGCCCCAGGCCACGTAGGTCCTGGCCCCCAGCTCGACCGCGAGGTCGATGTTGCGGATGGTCTTGCGCAGGGCGTAGCGGCGCACGTCGCGGTCGTTCGCGGTGAACGCGCCGTCCTTGAAGACGGGGTGCGTGAAGAGGTTGGTGGTGGCCATCGGCACGGTCATGCCGGTCGTGTCGAGGGCCTGGCGGAAGCGCTTGATGTGCTCCTCGCGCTCGCTGTCGGAGGACCCGAAGGGGATCAGGTCGTCGTCGTGGAAGGTGACGCCGTAGGCGCCCAGCTCGCTCAGGCGCTGCACCGTCTCGACCGGGTCGAGGGCACGGCGCGTGGCGTCGCCGAACGGGTCCCTTCCCTGCCAGCCGACGGTCCACAGTCCGAAGGTGAACCTGTCCTCGGGGGTGGGCTGGTAAGTCATGCCGCGGCTCCTTGCTCTGGTGACGACGCTCGTGGCGACGGTGGTGACGATGCTTGCTCACGACTATTTCGTCATGGCCGTTTACAAATTAGTATGCAGGCGCGTCCCTGGGAAGGGACAAGATGAGCCGCGGAAAAAAGGAGAGCCCGATGTCAGCAGCCGAGGGTCCGCTCGTCGTCGGCGTGGACACGTCCACCCAGTCCACCAAGGCGCTGGTCGTCGACGTGTCCACCGGCCGGGTCGTCGCGAGCGGCCAGGCTCCGCACACGGTCTCCTCGGGGGCCGGCCGCGAGAGCGATCCACGCCAGTGGTGGGACGCGCTGTGCGAGGCGCTGCGCCAGTGCGGCGACGCAGCGCATGAGGCCGCCGCGGTGTCGATCGGGGGGCAGCAGCACGGCCTGGTCACGCTGGACGAGCGGGGCGAGCCGGTGCGTCCGGCGCTGCTGTGGAACGACGTGCGCTCGGCACCTCAGGCCCGCCGGCTGATCGAGGAGCTGGGCGGTCCGAAGGCCTGGGCGGAGCGGACCGGCAGTGTGCCGGGCCCGTCCTTCACGGTCACGAAGTGGGCCTGGCTCGCCGAGAACGAGCCGGAGGCGGTCCGCGCGACCAGGGCGGTGCGCCTGCCCCACGACTACCTCACCGAGCGGCTGACGGGCCAGGGCACGACCGACCGGGGCGACGTCTCGGGGACGGGCTGGTGGGCGTCCGGGACGGAGTCGTACGACGAGGAGACCCTCACGCACGTCGGCCTCGACCCGTCGCTGCTGCCCCGCGTGGTCCGCCCGGGTGAGGTCGCGGGCACCGTGCGGGACAGTCACGACCTGCCGTTCTCCAAGGGCACCCTGGTCGCACCGGGGACGGGCGACAACGCGGCCGCGGCGCTGGGGCTCGGTCTGCGGCCCGGAACGCCGGTGCTGAGCCTCGGCACCTCGGGCACGGTGTACGCCGTCTCCAAGCGCCGTCCCGCCGATCCGACCGGCACGGTGGCGGGCTTCGCCGACGCGCACGGCGACTGGCTGCCGCTGGCCTGCACCCTGAACTGCACGCTCGCCGTCGACCGTGTCGCCGCCCTGCTGGGCCTGGACCGCGAGGCGGTGGAGCCCGGCAAGGCCGTCACCCTCCTGCCCTACCTGGACGGCGAGCGCACCCCCAACCTGCCCGGTGCCTCGGGTCTGCTGCACGGTCTGCGCCACGACACCACCGCCGGCCAGCTGCTCCAGGCCGCCTACGACGGTGCCGTGCACTCCCTGCTCGGCGCGCTCGACCTGGTCCTCGACGAGGACGCGGACCGTTCGGCACCACTGCTGCTGATCGGCGGGGGCGCCCGGGGGACGGCCTGGCAGCAGACCGTACGGCGGCTGTCGGGCCGTACGGTGCAGGTGCCCGAGGCGAAGGAACTGGTCGCGCTCGGGGCCGCGGCACAGGCGGCCGGCCTGCTGACCGGCGAGGACCCCGCCGCGGTGGCCCGGCGCTGGAACACGGCCGCCGGCCCGGTGCGGGACGCCGTGGAGCGGGACGAGGAGACGCTGGCCAGGATCGCCGGGGTACTCTCCGACGCGGCCCCGCTGCTGGAGCGGAGCACGGAGAGCCGTTGAGGACGGGGGCATGACCGCACCGCTGCACGAGGCGCACCCGGCCGGGCCGGGCCGGGCGCTGCCCGACACCCAGCAGGGCATGCGCCGGCGCAATCTGGCCCGGGTGATGCACACCGTCAGCGCCGAGGGTCCGCTCTCCCGCGCCGCCGTCGCCTCGCGGATCGGCCTGACCCGGGCCGCGGTGTCGACCCTCGTCGAGGAGCTCATACGCTCGGGGCTGCTCCAGGAGCTGGGCCCCGAGCGGCCCGGCCGGGTGGGGCGCCCCGGCTCCGCCCTCGCCGTCAGCGGGCACGGCCCCGCCGGGATCGGCGCCGAGGTGGGGGTCGACCATCTCGCGGTGTGCGCGGTGGACCTGCGGGGACAGGTGCGGGCCCGGGCCGTGCGGCACGGGACCAACCGGGGCCGCTCCCCCGAGCCGGTGCTCGACGAGCTCACCGAGCTGGTGCACCGGGTCGTCGCCGAGGCCGAGCACGAGGGACTGTGGCCCGTGGGCCTCGCGGTGGCCGTGCCGGGCCTGGTGGCGCGCGACGCGCGCACCGTGGTGAGCGCGCCGAACCTCGGCTGGCACGACACGGACCTCGGCGCGCTGCTCCCCGCCGACCCTCCGCCGATCGTCGACAACGAGGCCAACTTCGGCGCCCTCGCCGAACTCTGGCTGGGCGAGAGCACCCCACGGGACTTCCTTCATGTGTCGGCCGAGATCGGCATCGGTGCGGCGGTCGTGGTGGCCGGGGGGCTGCTGCGCGGGACGCGCGGCTTCGCGGGCGAGCTGGGCCATGTGCCGGTGCGTCCGGACGGGCCCGCGTGCCCGTGCGGGGGTCGGGGGTGTCTGGAGCAGTACGCCGGTGAGGAGGCGGTGCTGCGGGCGGCCGGTCTCGAGCTGGGCGAGGACAGGGTGGGGCTGCTCGCGGGCCGGGCCGCGGACGGCGACGCGGACGTACGACGGGCCCTGCACGACGCCGGCGAGGCGCTCGGTATCGCGCTGACCGGCGCGGTGAACCTGCTGGACCCCGAGAGCGTGGTGCTGGGCGGCGCGCTGGCCGGACTCGCACCCTGGCTGCTGCCGTCGCTGGAGGCCGAGCTGGACCGGCGGACGGCGGGGCCCGCCTGCCCGGTCACCGTGTCGCGGCTAGGCCCGGAAGGGCCGCTGCTGGGTGCGGCCCACTCGGTGGTGCGGGCGGTGCTCGACGATCCGGCGGCGGTGTCCGGCGGCGCGCTCACGCCCTGAACCGAGGTCGTCGGCCTACGGCTCGGCAGCCAGTGGCGGGTGTTACAGCCCCAGGTCGAGGGCCAGGCAGGAAAAGGTGCGCCAGGCGCCCGTGTCCTGGCCGGAGGCGCTCGCCGCGTCCTTCGGCGCCGCCTCGACCACTTCGGTCATGTTCTCGAACGGGATGCGCTCGGGCAGCCTGCCGAAGCGCGCGTGCCGTGCGGCCGCGGCGGCGTCCGGGGTGACTTCCTGCTTCATGACCAGCCTCCACTTCCTCGGTGCGGACGGGCCCGTCGGTCGTCGGGACCACGCTCAGCCTCCCCCCGAGTCCGTCACCTGTCAAGCAGGTGACGCCCCTGCAAGTAACCGGCTTGGCGGGTGACGAATTCGTTGCGACAGACGGGAGTCACCTGTCAGAATGGTGACGTGAACCTTGACCATGTCTTCGTCTGCGGCCACCCCGCCCTCGACTTCGCGGCCACGCTCAGGGCCCGGCGCTCGACCCGGTTCGAGATGTTCGTGACACCGGAGCGGCTGAACGCCTGGTACGTGGAGGCGGGGCTGGTCGACACGATCGCACCGGCCACCGAGGACGACGTCCGGGAGGCGACGGCGGTGCGCGAGGCCGTTTACCGCCTCGTCACGGACCGCCGGCTCGACGAGGAGTTCGACGGCGAGGCACTGGCCGTGGTCAACGCCGCCGCGCGCAAGCCCCCCGTGACGCCGCAGCTCACCCCGGCCGGACGGCACACCGACGCGACGCCGGAGCAGGCGCTCGCGACCGTCGCCCGACAGGCCGTGGAACTGCTCAGCGGCCCGGACGTGCCCTTGATGAAGGAGTGCGGCAACCCGGAGTGCACACGGGTCTACATCGACCGCTCCCGGGGCACGCGGCGCCAGTGGTGCGGCATGGAGTCCTGCGGCAACAGGATCAAGGCCGCCGCCTACCGCGCACGGAAGAAGTCCGCGCCCGCGGCCACGGCACACTGACACCACAGCTGCCAGGACCGAGCGCGGTCAGGCACAGGTGGTCAGGCACAGAGGGGAGCGGCCGGTCAGCTCCCCAGGCGGTGCGGATGCGCGGGGTACACCCCCAGGATGCGCACCTCGGAGGAGAAGAACCGCAGCTCGTGGAGGGCGAGGGAGACCCGCTCGTCGTCGGGATGGCCCTCGATCTCGACGTAGAAGCGGCTGGGGTTGAGCCCGGCGCCCATCTGGTAGCTCTCGATCTTGGTGAGGTTCACACCGCTGCTGGCGAAGCCGCCGAGCGCCTTGTACAGCGCGCTGGGGATGTTGCGCACACAGAAGAACAGGCTCGTCATCACCGGCTCCCCCGTGTACGGGGCCAGGGCGGCGTCCCTGGCGAGGACGACGAAGCGCGTGGTGTTGTCCGGGTCGTCCTCGACCTCGGTGCGCAGCACGTCGAGGCCGTAGAGGCGGGCCGCGGCGGGCGGGGCGAGCGCGGCGTGCCGCGGGTCGCCCAGTTCGGCCACCTCGCGCGCCGCTCCGGCCGTGTCGTCGCTGACGAGCGTGCGCCAGCCGCCCTCCCGCAGCACCTTGCGGCACTGTCCCAGCGCGTGGACATGGCTGCGTACGCACTCCACCTGGTCCAGCGTCGCGCCGGGCACCCCCATCAGGTCGAAGCGGATGGCGAGGAAGTACTCGGCGACGATGAACAGCCCCGACTCCGGCAGCAGATGGTGTACGTCCGCGACGCGCCCGGCGGCCGAGTTGTCCACCGGGATCACGGCGACGTCGGCGGCGCCGAGAGTCACGGCGTCCAGGGCCTGCTCGAAGCTCGTGCAGGGCAGTTCGTCGGCCTCGGGGTACAGGGCGCGCGCGGCGGTCGCCGAGTTGGATCCGGGTTCACCCTGGTATGCGGCGGTCGTCACCGTGTGCAGCCTTCCTCGGGGAGGTCCTGTGTCCTGTCGTGAGGCAGCAGAAGCTCCGTCCCGTACCGCACCTCCTCAAGTATCGGTGAACGGGCCCCGAAATGTTTCACCAGGGTGCCGGACCCGTGAGCGGGCCACCCCGTGCCGGTCGGCGCACAGAGGTCGATCCCGCCGTCGTCCTCACTCGTCCGGGTGGCCGAGTTGTCCACAATCGCGCCGTCGTCCACCGAAGCACACCACGCTCTTCTGCCCAACCCGCAAGCGCCGTACCGTGATTCACGCGAGGCGCGGCCGTCGAGGCGGAGGGCGCCCCGCAAGTCGGCGTGGATTGGGGGGATTCACATGTCGGGGGAAGCGGAGGCCGGTCCCGCGGGCACGGGTCTCAGGCGCGACGCGATCGGGTTGCGCGAGGTGTTGTTCCAGAGCATCACGGCCATGGCTCCGGCCGCGGCGGTCGCCGCGTCCATTCCGTCGGGCGCCGCCTTCGCGGGCGGCAGCCTGCCGCTGGCGGTGCTGATCGCGCTGGTGGCCTGTCTGTTCACCGCGTCCAGCGTGGCCGAACTGGCCCGGGAGCTCCCGGCCGCCGGTTCCGTGGCCACGTACGCGGCACAGGGGCTGCATCCGGCCGTGGGGTTCCTCGTCGGCTGGGCCTATGTCTTCGTGGAGGCGCTGGTCCCACCGCTGCTGCTCCTGCAACTCGGCTTCACGACGGCCGGCACGCTGCATCAGGAGTGGTCCTCGTATCCGGCGGACCTGTGGTGGCCGTGGGCCCTCGCCGGCGCGGCGGTCATCGCGGCCGCCGGATACTTCGGTGTACGGGCCTCGGCGCGCTTCGGCACGGTCCTCGGCGTCTTCGAGATCCTCGTCTTCCTGGTGTTCGCCCTCTGGCTGATCGCCAAGGCGGGAAGCCACAACACCCTTTCGGTCTTCGGGACTTCGCACACGGCCGGCGGCTACGAGGGGATCAGCGGGGTGTTCGCCGGATCGGTCTACACGGTGCTTGCCTTCGCCGGATTCGAGGCCGCGGCACCGCTCGCGGAGGAGACCAGGGACCCACGCCGGACGATGCATCGCGCGGTCCTCGGCGCGGCACTCGCGATCGGTCTCTTCTACGTCGTCACCACCTACGCCATGACGGTGTACTTCGGCCCGGACCGGTTCGCGAGGTTCGGGGCCTCCGGCGACGCGTCCTGGGAGGGGGTGGCCCGGGCGTCGTTCGGTCTGTTCTGGGTGCTGGTGTTCCTGGCCGTGGTCAACTCGACCATCGCCAACGCCAACGCGTGCGCCAACGTCTCGACGCGGACCGCCTTCGCCCTCGCCCGTATCCGCGTCCTGCCCGGCCTCTTCGCGACCCTCCACCCGAAGTACCGCTCCCCCGTTCCGGGCATCGCCGTGCAGAGCGTGGTCGCGGTCGGCGCGGTGCTGGGCCTCGGGCTGGGCTACGACCCGGTGACGGCGTTCCTGCTGCTCGCCACGGTGATCGTGACGGTCGTGATCGGCGTCTACATCGTCGTGAACCTCGCCTGCATGGGCTACTTCCTGCGACGTGGACGGGAGTCGCTCAAGCCGGTACGGCATCTGCTGCTGCCGATCCTGGGCACCGTGGCGTTCGTTCCGGCGCTGCTGACCGCGGCCGGCCTGCCCGTCTTCGACTTCGTCACCGAACTGACCGCACCGGTGTCATACGCGGGACCCATCGTCGGGATATGGATGGGCGCGGGGCTCGTGGTGCTGGTCGTGCTGGTGCGCCGGCACCCCGAGCGCATAGCCGACACCGCCCGGGTCCACCTGGACGAGCCCGCCCTCACCGGTCCCTCGCAGAACGGAGCAGCACACCCATGAGCGACCCCCGCATCCTGACCGTCCGGCCCGAACCGGGCGAGTACGCCTGGACGTTCGGCGGCGCCCCGCCCGTGGCGCGCATCGCGCCCGGCACCGTCCTCGACCTGTACACCGAGGACTGCTTCGCCGGCCGGGTGCGGTCGGAGAAGGACCTGGTGTCCGAGGTGTGCGAGTTCCCGTTCCTCAACCCGCAGACCGGGCCCTTCCACATCGAAGGGGCCGAGCCGGGTGACACGGTCGCGGTGCACTTCGTGTCCGTCGAACCGGCGCGCGACTGGGCCGCGTCGACCACGGTCCCCCTGTTCGGCGCGCTCACCTCCACCCACACCACCGCGACCCTGCAGCCGCCGCTGCCGGAGACCGTGTGGATCTGGCAGCTCGACCGGACCCGGCGCACGGCGCTGTTCCGGGCACACGACAGCGACATCGAGGCCGAACTGCCCCTCGACCCGATGCACGGCACGGTGGGCGTGGCCCCCGCCAACCTGGAGGTCCGCTCCGCCCTGGTGCCCGACGCGCACGGCGGCAACATGGACACCCCCGAGATGCGGGCGGGCGTCACCTGCTACCTCGGGGTGAACGTGGAGGGCGCTCTGCTCAGCCTCGGCGACGGACATGCCCGGCAGGGCGAGGGCGAGACATGCGGGGTGGCGGTCGAGTGCGCGATGAACACCGTGGTGATCGTCGAGCTGCTGAAGGGACTCGCCACTCCGTGGCCGCGCATCGAGTCGGACACACACATCATCTCGACCGGTTCGGCCCGTCCGCTGGAGGACGCGTTCCGGATATCCCAGCTGGACCTGGTGCAGTGGCTGGCACGTGACTACGGGTTCAGCGAACTGGACGCGTACCAGTTCGCGACCCAGGCGGTGGAGTCGCCGCTGGCCAATGTGTGCGACACCAACTACACCTGTGTGGCCAAGATCCGCAAGGAGTGGCTGCCGGCGCGCGAGACTCACCGCGGGGTGCACGCGCGGCTGCGGGAGATCGCAGCGGCGCTGCGGCCATGAGCAGCCCCGTCCCCGTACACCTACCGAAAGGCACGGCTCGATGGAGCGAGCAGGACCCGGTACCTCCAGGCGGCGGTTCTTGAAGGGCGCCGCCCTGGCCGCCCTTCCCTACGCCTTACTGCCGGACACACGGGCCGACGCGCAGCCCCGGTCCGCCGACTACCCGCCGGCCGAGTGGCAGCCGGCGACGACCTCCAACTACACGGCGTCGGACCGCCCCGACAGCTATCCGCTCGACTATGTGGTCATCCACGTCACCCAGGAGACGTACGCCGACACGCTCGCCATCTTCCAGAACCCCAAGAAGCAGGTGTCCGCGCACTATGTGGTGCGCTCGGCCGACGGGCACGTGACCCAGTGCGTCCGGGAGGCCGATGTCGCCTGGCACGCGGGGAACTGGGACTACAACACGCGCAGCATCGGCATCGAGCACGAGGGGTGGGTGGACAGACCCGAGTACTTCACCGACGCCCTTTACGAGCAGTCCGCCAAGCTCACCGCGGCGATCTGCGCCAAGTACGGCATCACGAAGGACCGGGCGCACATCATCGGGCACTACGAGGTGCCGGGGACGGACCACACCGATCCCGGGCCCAACTGGGACTGGACGCGCTACATAAGGCTGGTCGACCTCGCCTGACGGGTGTCGGCGGGGGCCTCGTCCGGGTGATCGTGGTCGAAACGGTTGTCGGAACGCGTACCCGGAGTGACGATGTCCCCAGCCGCATCACCTCTCGGGGAGGCCCCGTTGACCGATCCGTGGGTGGCCCTGGAACCGGGGGCCGACCCTGCCGAGCGCGCGCGGATGCTGCGTAGCGCGCATGAGACGTTCACCGAGGCGGGCACGGTGACGCGTCCGGTGCGCTCGGTGGTGGCCGAGTCCTGGCGGCGTTCCGCACGGGCCGGCGTGGGGCCCGACGGCACGGCGGACGTGGATCTGATGGACGGCGACCTCGGCGCCTACCGGGCCGAGCATCCGCTGGCTCGGGTGATGCCGCTGTTCCGGGAGCTGATGGGCACCTTCGCCGCCGACGGGGAGCATCTGCTCGCGGTGTGCGACGCGAACGGCAGGCTGCTGTGGGTCGAAGGGCATCCGACGACCCGGCGGAAGGCGGGCCTGATGAACTTCGTGCCGGGTGCCCGGTGGGCGGAGACCGCGATGGGGACCAACGCGCCCGGGACGGCGGTCGCGGTGGACCGGCCCGTGCAGGTGTTCGCGGCCGAGCACTTCATCCGGCGGGTGCAGCCGTGGACCTGTGCGGCGGCACCGGTGCACGACCCACGGACCGGGCGGGTGCTCGGGGCCGTGGACATCACCGGCGGGGACGGGCTGGCGCATCCGCACAGCCTGGGGTTCGTACAGGCGGTCGCGCGGGCCGCCGAATCGCAGTTGGCGCTGCTCGTGCCGGAGCGGCCGGGCCAGGACGCTCTGGAGCTGTCGGCGTTGGGCCGTGACGAGGCCCAACTCGTCGTCGAGGGGCGGCGGATCAGGCTCAGCCGCCGGCACAGCGAGATCCTGGTGCTGCTGGCCCGGCATCCGGAGGGGCTGAGCGGTGACGAGTTGCTGTGCGCGCTGTACGAGGACGAGTCGGTGACCCCGGTGACGCTGCGGGCCGAGATGGCCAGGCTGCGGCGCGTGCTGGGACCGGGGCTGCTGCCCTCGCGGCCCTATCGGCTCACCGTCCCGGTCGAGTGCGATGTCGCGGTCGTGGAGCGGCGGTTGGAGACCGGCGCGATCACGGGAGCCGCGGCGGCGTACACGGGCCCGGTGCTGCCCGGATCACAGGCCCCGGCGGTGGTGCGGCTCAGGCACCGCCTCACCGACGGCCTCCGCACGGCGCTGCTCACCCGCCGCGACCCGGACCTGCTCGCCGACTGGGCGCACGCGCCGTGGGGCGAGGACGACGTCGACATATGGCGGGCGCTGGCGACGCTGCGGCCGACGGCGGCCGTTCGGGCCCGACTGGCCGCGCTGGAGTCGGAGTTGGCGGCACCGCCCGACTGGACCGGCCCCCATGGCCGCCCGGCGGCCACACCGTCCTGGCGCCGGTCCGGGTCCGGGGCGCCGACGGCAACGTAGTTGCAACCTCCGCCTCCCTAGCCTCCCCACGGAAGCTGCCCAACGGCGGGCAGCGCTGCTGAAGGAGGCACAGGAGCATGACCCGTTACGCGGCGCCCGGTACCGAGGGCGCGATCGTCTCCTACCAGGCGCGCTACGACCACTTCATCGGCGGCGAGTACGTGCCGCCGGCCCGGGGGCAGTACTTCGAGAACCCGTCGCCGGTGAACGGGCAGCCGTTCACGGAGATCGCGCGGGGCACGGCGGAGGACGTGGAGCGGGCGCTCGACGCGGCGCACGCGGCCGCTCCCGGATGGGGCCGTACCTCCGTCACCGAGCGCTCCGACATCCTCCTGAAGATCGCCGACCGGATGGAGGCGAACCTGGAGCAGCTGGCGGTCGCCGAGACCTGGGAGAACGGCAAACCGGTGCGCGAGACCCTCGCCGCCGACATCCCTCTCGCCATCGACCACTTCCGCTACTTCGCCGGGGCGATCCGCGCGCAGGAGGGCTCGCTCGGCGAGCTCGACGACGACACGGTGGCGTACCACTTCCATGAGCCGCTCGGTGTGGTCGCGCAGATCATCCCGTGGAACTTCCCGATCCTGATGGCGGTGTGGAAGCTGGCCCCCGCGCTCGCCGCGGGCAACGCGGTCGTCATCAAGCCGGCCGAGCAGACCCCCGCCTCGATCCACTACTGGATGAGCCTGATCGCGGACCTGCTGCCGCCGGGTGTGGTGAACATCGTCAACGGCTTCGGCGTGGAGGCGGGCAAGCCGCTCGCGTCCAGCCCTCGGGTGGCGAAGGTGGCGTTCACCGGCGAGACCACGACGGGGCGGCTGATCATGCAGTACGCCTCGGAGAACATCAAGCCGGTCACGCTGGAGCTCGGCGGCAAGTCGCCCAACATCTTCTTCGACGACGTATGGGCGCACGACGACGACTTCCGCGACAAGGCCCTCGAGGGCTTCACCATGTTCGCGCTCAACCAGGGCGAGGTCTGCACCTGCCCGTCCCGGGCGCTCGTCCAGCGCGGCAACTACGCCGAGTTCGTCGAGGCGGCCGTCGCCCGCACCGAGCTGATCAAGCCCGGCCACCCCCTGGACACCGACACGATGATCGGCGCCCAGGCCTCCAACGACCAGCTGGAGAAGATCCTCTCCTACCTGGACATCGGCCGGCAGGAGGGTGCCCGGGTGCTCACCGGTGGCGAACGCATCGACTACGACGGTGAGTTGAAGGGCGGCTACTACGTCCAGCCGACGATCTTCGAGGGCGACAACCGTATGCGGATCTTCCAGGAGGAGATCTTCGGACCGGTGGTCTCGGTGACCTCCTTCGACGACTTCGACGACGCCATCAAGGTCGCCAACGACACCCTGTACGGGCTGGGCGCGGGCGTGTGGACGCGTGACATCAACACGGCGTACCGCGCGGGCCGGGCCATCCAGGCCGGCCGCGTCTGGACCAACTGCTACCAACATGCTTCACGAAGCGGGCCGCCAGGAGGTCGAGGGGTGGGCCGCCGCGGCCCAGGCGGGCCCTGGCCCATGTCGCCC